>PLUZ01000318.1 GCA_003162995.1 Methylocapsa sp.
CCAGGCGATTTGGCCTATTGGGTCACCCCCGCGCGCGGGCAGACGGGCTCCAGAGATTTTAAATAGGGGTTTGGCCGGCAGAAGCCGAGCTGTTTGAGTTGCAGCTTGTGATGGCATTGATTCTGATTCCCAGATAATGATTGTGATTTATTAATACACATCAACACTAACACATCATTACAGGATTCATTACAATTAAAAATGTGCCTCCGGGGCTCAGCAGTCGTTGTGCTACCCCTCGGCCGGCATCAAATGCAGCGGCGAGAGGCACGGCAAACTGCGTCGCTCCCAAGTAACTGTGAGATTAGCCAAGCCTGTTGGTAATTGACCCAGTCCGTTAATTAATGCTGTGTAGGCCTCACATATCGGCCAACGAAGCGATCGACGAAAACAGAATGGACTCTGAGCGCTATAACGCCCGCGAAGTGGAACCCAAATGGCAAAGGATTTGGGAGGATAGGCAAATCTTCCGGACTGGGAACGATGAGTCCCGGCCAAAATATTACGTCCTAGAAATGTTTCCCTATCCGTCCGGCCGCATCCACATGGGCCACGTCCGCAATTATACGATGGGCGATGTGATCGCCCGCTATAAGCGCGCGCGCGGCTTCGACGTGCTGCATCCGATGGGCTGGGACGCCTTCGGCATGCCAGCCGAGAACGCCGCCTGGCACAACAAGAGTCATCCGGCCGATTGGACCTACGCCAATATCGCGTCCATGCGCACCCAGTTGAAGGCGATGGGGCTTTCGCTCGATTGGTCGCGCGAGATCGCGACCTGCGATCCGGGCTATTATAAGCATCAGCAAAGGTTGTTTCTGGATTTCCTGAAAGCGGGCCTCGTTGTCCGCAAGAAATCCAAGGTCAATTGGGACCCGCTCGATCATACCGTGCTGGCCAATGAGCAAGTGATCGACGGGCGCGGCTGGCGCTCCGGCGCGCTGGTCGAACAGCGCGAGCTGACCCAATGGTTTTTCAAGATCACCGATTTCGCCGAGGATCTTCTGCGGTCCCTCGACGATATGCCCCGCTGGCCGGAAAAAGTCCGCCTCATGCAGGCGAATTGGATCGGCCGCTCGGAGGGGCTGTCGCTCCGCTTCGAGCTGGAGCCTGCGCCGCAGACCACGGCCCGCGAGATCGAAGTCTATACGACAAGGCCAGACACGTTGTTTGGCGCCAAGTTTTTGGCGATTGCTGCCGATCACCCCTTGGCGGGCGAAATCGCTCGGAAAGACCCAGAGCTCGCCGCTTTCATCGCCGAATGCCACCATGGCGGCACCTCGGCCGAGGCGATCGAGACGGCGGAAAAGAAGGGCTATGACACGGGCCTCAAGGCGCGGCACCCATTTGACCCGGATTGGCATCTGCCAGTGTATGTCGCCAATTTCGTGTTGATGGACTACGGCACCGGCGCGATTTTCGGCTGCCCGGCGCATGATCAGCGCGACCTTGATTTTGCGAACGCCTATGGCCTCGGCAATACGCCGGTTGTCTGTCCGCCGGGCGAAGACCCCTCGACGTTCACAATCGAGACCATCGCTTATGAAGGCGATGGCATGCTTATCCATTCGCACTTTCTCGATGGGATGACCATGAAGGACGCGAAGGAAGAAGCCGCCAAGCGGCTTGAGTCAAAGTTGCTTGGCAACCGGCCGCAAGGACGGCGCGAGGTCCGGTACCGGCTGCGCGATTGGGGAATTTCCCGCCAGCGCTATTGGGGCTGTCCGATCCCGGTGATCCATTGCGCGGTCTGCGGCGCGGTGCCGGTTCCCGCCAGTGATTTGCCGGTCGAATTGCCGCGCGATATGAGTTTCGACGAGCCAGGCAATCCGCTCGACCGGCATCCCACTTGGAAACATGTGGCCTGTCCCGCGTGCGGCGCCCCGGCGCTCCGCGAAACCGACACGATGGATACGTTCGTCGATTCCTCCTGGTATTTTGTGCGGTTCACCGATCCGTGGAACACGGCCGCGCCGACGACACCTTCCGTGGTCGAGAAATGGTTGCCGGTCGATCAATATATCGGCGGCATCGAGCACGCGATTTTGCACCTGCTCTATGCGAGGTTTTTCACCCGCGCGATGCAAGCGACGGGTCATGTGGGTGTGCTGAAAGAGCCCTTCGCCGGACTATTCACGCAAGGGATGGTCGTGCACGAGACCTATCGCGCCAAGGACGGCGCCTGGCTTTACCCAGCGGAGGTCAGATTTGACTACGAATTCCACGGCAGCTTAGGACCATCTCGGCGGGCCTTTAGGATCGACAGCGGCGAGGAAGTTGCGATCGGCGCGATCGAGAAAATGTCGAAATCGAAGAAGAACACGGTCGATCCGGACGACATTATTTCGGCCTATGGCGCCGATACCGCCCGCTGGTTCGTACTGTCGGATTCGCCGCCCGAGCGCGACGTCATCTGGACCGAGGACGGCGTCCAGGGAGCGGCGAAATTCGTCCAGCGCCTGTGGCGGCTGATGGGCGAACTCGCGGGACTTGCCGCGCCCGTGGGCACGCCATTTCCGGGCGATATGTCAGCGGAAGCGGCCGCAATCCGCAGAGCGGTTCATATGAGTCTCATCAAAGTCGAGGAGGATATCGCGCGTTTGCGTTTCAACCGCGCCGTCGCGCAAATCCACGATCTCGCGAACAAGCTGTCGGCTGCGATTGGCGCGATCGAGAGCGAAAACATCGGCGCGGATATCCGCGCGACGTTCCGCGAGGCCGCCGACATCATGGTGCTGATGGTGGCGCCGATGATGCCGCATCTTGCCGAGGAATGCTGGGCGGCTCTCGGCCATGCGGATCTGGCGGCCGGGGCGGAATGGCCCATCGCGGAGCGGGCGCTTGTCGTCGAAGACACGATTGCATATCCGGTGCAGGTCAATGGGCGCAAGCGGGCGGACCTCGTCGTCGCGCGGGACGCCGGCAATGCCGCGATCGAGGCGGCCGCACTCGCGCTCGAACCGGTCCGCCGCGCGCTCGATGGTAAGCCGGTGAAAAAAATCATCATTGTTCCGCAAAGGATCGTCAATGTCGTTGCTTGAACGGCTGCGTGCCCGGAAGGTGCCTTTTGTCTTCGCCGCGCTTTTGGTGGCCTTTGCTCTTTCCGGCTGTAGTATTCAGCCGCTCTATGGGTCGTTTAGCGCGGGCGGCGATGTCGCGGGCGAATTGCAGGCCATTGCGATCAATCCGATCCCCAACCGGATCGGCCATTATCTCGGCAATGATCTGATCTTTGCATTCAACGGCACCGGATCTCAGGTCCCGCCCAAATACCGGCTGACGGTGACGTTATCGGAGAGCAGTCAGACACCCTTGCTCGATACGGTGACCGGCTATCCGACCGCCGCGACCGTCACAGTGAACGCCGACTATGTGCTGGTGCCGGTGCAAGGCGGCGAGCCAATCGCGAAGGGCCGTGCGACAGTGGCCGCAAGCTACGACCGGACGAGTCAAAGGTTCACCAATCTTCGTGCCGCGCGCGACGCCGAGATCCGCGACGCGAAATCGCTCTCCGATCAGATCAGCACTCTTATCGCGGCCGCGATTGCGGCGAAGGGCTAGAGACACCGGTGGTCGCCGTCAAGAACCACGAAGCGGAACGTTTCCTGGCGCGCCCGGTGCCGCATATCTATCTGTATCTTCTCTTTGGCTCTGATGCCGGTCTCGTCAGCGAGCGGGCGCGCAAGATTGTTGCGCGTGCCGTCGACGATCCGAAAGACCCTTTTCAGCTCGTGCGGATGACTGGCGACGAACTCGCCGCCGATTCGTTGCGTCTCGCCGACGAGACTAATACCGTTCCCCTTTTCGGCGGCAGACGGGCAATCGCGATCGAGGCGCAAGGCAAGGCGTTTACAAATGCGCTCGAGCCGGTTCTCGGAGCGCCGCCCCTTCGCGATTGCACGATCGTCATCGAAGCGGGCGCCTTGAAAAAAGACGCACTGCTGCGGACACTTTGCGAACGCGACAGAAACGCGGCGGCAATCCAATGCTATCCCGATTCCGCTAGGGACATCGCACAATTGATCGACGCCGAGGTGTCCGAATCCGGCCTGACGATTGCCCCGGTGGCCAAGGCGTATCTTGCAACCCAGCTCGGCCAGGACCGGCTTTCGACGCGCGGGGAACTCGAAAAGCTCATGCTCTTTGCGCATGGCGCGGGTGAAATTCGCCTCGATCATGTCGAAGCCATTGTCAGCGACGCGTCGAGCCTCATTGCCGATAAGGCCGTGAATGCCGCTTTTGAAGGCGATTTCCCGGCGCTTGATGCGGGTCTGCGCCATATCTTCGCGGGCGCGAGCGATTATCATGGGCTGCTCGCCGCGGCCTTGCGTCATGCCATGGATCTGCATCGTGCCCGGCGCGATGCGGCGGACGGGCCAGGGTTTCGCGAAAGCTCCGGTTTCGCGGGCGCGGGGTACGGACAGAAGGAGGTCTTCGACCGGCATCTGCACACCTTTACGCGGGCAAGTCTCTGCCGCGTGATCGGCAATCTGGCCGAGACGATCGCCAAGACGCGGCGGGAGCCGAAACTTGGGCCTTCCTTGGCCGCGCGGGCGCTCTGGACAATCGCGCATTCCGCCGCCGAGAAGACCGCATCGCGGTGAGATCGACGCCCGGCCTTCTTGTCTGGTGCAGGCCTGTATTGGGTGCGCTGTTTTGCCGCGTGATCGAATCCTCTCAACAAAAAACCCACCACGTGTTGGGTTCCTGTGCTAAGCCATCGCGGCACGCATGCCGGGCATTCTATCCAGCCAGGGTTGCGCCGCAAAAAGCTCTATGTTAGTGACCCCTCGCCTTCGGGGCGGAGGCGCGTTCCCTGCTTTCCACTTCAGTCCGCGCTTTAAACGTCGCGGCTTCCACCGTGACAGCAGGGCTTCATTGAAATCAGGGCGGCGGGCCTGTGATAGTCTAGGGGTTGGTGTTGGCGGATCAAGAGACNNATCGCGCTTAGTCAGGAAACCGGGACGACGGAACAGACCGCCGCCGATCTCGCCGCCTTCACGCGATTGATCGAAGAAAGCGCGGACCTCCAACGTTTGGTCAAGAGTCCCGTATTTTCCGCCGAGGAGCAGGTTAAGGCGCTCGACGCCATTCTCGGCAAGGCGGAGATTACTGTCGCCGCCAATTTCATCAAGCTCGTTGCAGCCAAGCGCAGGCTATTTGCGATCGCCGACATGATCCGCGATTTCAATTCGTTGAACGATGCGCATAAGGGCGTCACGCGGGCTCAAGTTACTGTGGCCGAGGCGCTCAAGCCCGAGCATGTCGAGGCCTTGCGCAATGCATTGACCGAAATCTCCGGTGGCGGCAACGTCGACCTCGCGATCAAAGTAGATCCCGCGATCATCGGCGGTCTTGTCGTTCAACTGGGTTCCCGCATGGTTGACAGCTCGCTCAAAACCAAACTCAATTCGATTCGCACACGCATGAAAGAGGCCGGCTAATGGAGATCCGCGCTGCGGAAATTTCCGCGATCCTAAAAAAGGAAATCGCGAACTTCGGCAATGAAGCAGAAGTAACCGAGGTAGGCCAGGTCCTCTCGGTTGGGGATGGTATCGCCCGCGTCTATGGACTCGACAACGTCCAGGCCGGCG
>PLUZ01000280.1 GCA_003162995.1 Methylocapsa sp.
GGGCTCTTTCTGCTGTCCTTCCTCATCGAAAACTACGTCGACCGGATCGTCGATTTCGCCGCGTCCAAAGGCAAGAAGTCGATCGCCGCCCTCATTCCGGAAAATGACTATGGCCGCGTGGCGGAAACCGAATTCCAGCAGGCGGCCGCCCGCAACAACATCAGGGTCATGAGCATCGAGCATTACGAGCCGCGGACCATGGCGGAGGCGGTGCAAAAGATCGCCGCACTTCATGATCAAATCGATTCGCTGTTCATCCCCGAACAGGCCGATGCGATGCAGGCTCTGTCGCAGGCCCTCACCTCGGCCGGGATCAACGGTAAGCAAGTGCAGATCCTCGGCACGGGTCTTTGGAACGACGCGCGCGTGCTCAGGCTTCCGGCATTGCAAGAGGCGTGGTTCGCGGCGCCCGAGAATGGAGGCTTCAACGCCTTCGCGGAGCGCTACCGCGCCAAATATCATTCCGATCCAACCCGCATTGCGACACTTGCCTACGATGCCGTATCGCTTGCCGCGGCGCTCGCCCATACGCAAGGCTCGCAGCGTTATTCGCAAAACGTCCTGACCAACCGGTCCGGTTTCAATGGCGCCGACGGCGTATTTCGTTTCCGCCCAGATGGAACCAACGAACGCGGTCTCTCCGTGCTGCAAATCAATAATGGTGCCGCGGTGCCGATCAGCCCGGCGCCGCATTCATTTTCCGCCACCGCTTCCGCGACATGAATATTTGAGATTTGAGGCGATATAATTAGGGCCCGTCACGATCACGTGATTCCCCGTGAGCCGGATGCGCACTAAGCCGCAACAAATTGAACTTACTGTCCAGCGTCCCCGCTGGGGACGACAGGCTTGCCCGCATCGCGCTTTTGCGGAAACAGCGGCGCCGCCGCGCCGGACCGGCGGATAAGGCCGCGCACGTCCGGCGTAAACGCCAGATCGTCCCACGAGCCGCCAATATCGAAACGAAAATCCGGGACTTCCTTGCCCGGCGCAGCCGCATCGGCGGCGGATTTGGCGACTGCGTGCAAATCGAGCCCACGTTCGCCGAAATCCACGGTGCCCCCGAAACCAAGCCAGAGGCTAGGGTTTTCAAGCTTGCCTTCCTCGATGCTGGCGATGCCCTTAACGAAGCGCAAATTGAAGCTGGCATGATCGAAAGCGGTCCGTCCCCGATGAATGCCGGCGAGCAGGGCAAGCGGGCTTTTGTCGATCCGGTGCAGGGCGGATTCGAGGTCGATCCCCCCAAGTTGTCCTTGCGCGACGTCGATTTGCGCCGTCCCATCGAGGTTGCGCATGAGTTCGTACATGCTGGCACCGGAGCTTTCGAGATTGGCCGTGCCGGTTAAGGACCCGTTAAACTCCGGCCATCCGAAAGCATCGAACGACAAAGCCGCGAAGTCGGCACCTATAACAGTGCCGGCGGCCTGCATGCCAACGCCAGTGGCCCCCAGATCGAATGTTACGCGGCCCTTGATCGCACCTTGATATGCCTTGGCGCCGGCAAGGGCCAATTCCAGACGGCCACTGTTGCGCATCACCGAAAAGGCAGCATCCTCAAGCTCAAAATGCGAAAAAAGCATATGCGCCGCCGATATCCGCAAATCGAGATCGGTCGAGCCAGCCTCCCTAAACTCAAATGAATCACGATTCCATTGGCCATCGCGCCCAGCGGCAGGCGGAAGGCCGGAAAGAAATGGCCGTAGCGAAAGCCGGTTTGTTGCCAATGTACCGGAGAGAACTGGAGCCGGGTCGCGCGCCTGGTACGCCAAGGTCCCTTCGAATTCATTCCCGTCGAAATGCAAACGCAGGTCCGAAAAAACCGCACTCTGCGCCGAGACAACGGCATCGCAACCGGCTTCAAAATCACCGAAAGGTCCGGGCAACGGGATAGCGTATCCCGCTTGTTCCAAAATCGCCCGCAAGGAAGGTGTTGCGGCGCGAATATAGCCGCCGAATTGCCATTCCGGCACGCTTGCAAGACCACCATCAACCGAGAAAGAGAGAGAGGGTGCGACGATCTTCAGGCTCAACGGGGATTGCTGACCTCGTAACAATCCGGCCGGGCTTGCAATCCAAGCTGCTATCGTAGCGGTCTCTCCGCGTATCTGGGCCTGCCCTGTAACGATCGCCGCCGCGCCCGGTTTACGCCAATCCACAGTCACATTGATGGCGTCAATCGTCACATCCGGCGCAAGGTGCTTGCTGATCAAGCGCGCGCGGCCATCGACAAGAGTAACGGCGCCAAGTCTGGCTTCATCCGCGGATGCTGCTTCGGGGGTTGCCGGCGCGGCGTCCGCGGCCCGCCCGATCACGCTGTCCGGCGGCATCGGCCGGCCATCGAGATCGATCCGCATGTCCGGCTGCCCGAGAGTGGCCGAAGAAATCTCGATCCGTCCCGTGAGAAGTGCCGCGAGCCGGACGTACCCTTTGAGATAGTGCGCATCGATGCGAAGGGCGCCGGTAGGGTCGGTGAAGCTAACGTCGTCGATGCTGACATGGGGTTGCGGCAGGACAACAAAGACCGCGTGGCCCTGCGCAAGCGTGGCAAGCCCAGTCATACGGCGGATTTGCGAAGCGACCTCATTGCGCAAAGCCGCATTCGAAAAGGCCCAAGGCGCCGCGGCCGCCGCAATCGCGACTAGCAGGGCGATGCCGATGAGAACGAAGAGTATTAGCGACAAACGCTTCCGGGGCGGCGGGGAGGGACCAGACACGACCGTTGCCGATTCGACCATGGCTCTCTGATTGCCCTTGACGGGATTGCGCGAAACAAGAGCACTTTCACGAAAAGACGATCCGGGGCCCCGTTACAATGAATAAAATCAAGAACTAGGATTTTTCCGGGTTTCCATGACGGATGGAACAAAAATAGCCAAAAAGCGATTTGGTCTTCGACTGTGTCACGATCAAGGCGCCGATCGAAGGTCTCGGCGGGAACAAGCCCATGTTCCCGATTTTAAGCGCCCGGAACGTCAGATCCTCGCATGCACCGGTGGAGAACAAATTTCACGGCGCGAGCGGGTTCGACCGCTACCCCCAAAGGCTTCCCGTCTCAAATGCTTGGTGTTGACGCACCCGCGGCACGGCACGGCGACAGCCGGCGATCTCCTGGCGAACAGGCGGCGTCCGCTTTGAAAGGAGATCGCTCGTCAACTGGCAGATCGAACTCCGCATGCAACAGCGTGGCAAGTTGCTCCAATCCGAACGGCTTTTGCAGTACAGCACGTCCAGCGTGGCGGGCTGGCAGACCCGCTATACTATACCCCGTCGTAAAAATGAAAGGACAGGCGCGCGCGGCGAGAAGGTCGGCGACCGGATCAATTCTCTGCAAGCCCAGATTCACGTCGAGGATAGCGCCGTCGATCCGTTCGCGGCCGATCAACTCCAGGGCGGCCGAAACTTTCGCGGCGGAACCCGCCACATCGTAGCCGAGTTCCGGCAGCATCGCTTCCAAGGCGAGCGTAATGAACGGCTCGTCCTCAACGATCAGAATACGTTGTCTCTTGGGCAATGCCTCTGGAGCGGCGGCCATGGTATTTGCTGCTTCATCACTTAAAATTTGTAGTATTTTGCTCCGCCCGGCAGTCAAAGTCCAGAAAAATTAATTATTCATCAATCTTTTGATCCGGCTTGCCGTCGGCAGTTTGCGGCAAGACGACAAGGGCTGCCAGCGCGACAAAAACCCAACCCAGGATAAGAAGCGTTCCACCGAGCGGAGCCGCCATGGGAAACAGTCTTGTTCCGGCGAGCGCGCGAGCCGCGAGATCGCCGCCAAACAACAGGCTCCCGCACAGGAACAACCCCGCCGCTCCAAGAAACCAGACGCCGCGTTGCGGCGCCGCAAAAGAAAGCCCGCAAACGGCGAGCGTTGCGGCCGCGTGGAGCAGCATAAAATTGGCCGCCGTTTGCAGCCTCGGGTCGGGAACGCCATGCGCAGCGGTGGCCGCTAAAATGATCCCGCTTGCGCCAGTCAGACCGGCCAACGCTGCCGCCGCGCAGGCCCATTTCCGCAATATGCCAGACCTTTGCTTCACCGGCCGAAGCCGCAATCCTATTCCTTCGCCGAGGGTCACGGTCCCTCCTGTTGCCATGCAGCCGCGGACGCGGCTTGCAAATCCCGAAAAGTACATTACCCATTTTATTCGATTTTTAATATTTAGTATTGAGAGTTCACTTTGTTCGGTCAAACCGGCGGGGAGGCGTGCCGATGCGTCCGCGGCTCATTGTGTTGGTTGCCACGTTGGCTCTCGCGGGCATCGGGGGAGGGACTTTCGCGCAAGATAAGGGCACGCTCGACCCCGTTCCACTGCCTCCGCTTGCCCATCCGGAGGCTCCCTCCACGCCAGCGAAGCAACTCTTCGGGCGGCAGGTGGTTCCGGCGGCCTTGGCCGCGCGCACAATCGGCTTTTATTCCCGAGGCTGCCTTGCAGGCGGCGAGGCGCTGCCGGTCAACGGCCCCGCTTGGCAGGTGATGCGCCTATCGCGCAACCGCAATTGGGGGCATCCGGCGCTGCTCGCCTTTCTCGAACGTTTCGCGCAGAAGGTGCCATCCGTCAGCCATTGGCCGGGGATTCTTGTCGGCGATATGTCGCAACCGCGCGGGGGGCCAATGCTCACCGGGCATGCCTCGCATCAGATCGGTCTCGACGCCGACATTTGGCTGACGCCCATGCCCAATCGCGAACTCACGCGCTTGGAGCGTGAAGAAATGTCGGCAGCCAACATGGTGCGGGCCGACCGGCTTGACGTCGATCCGGCGAAATGGACGCCAGATCATCTCGCGGTCCTCAGAGCGGCCGCGCAAGACCCAGGGGTGCAACGCATTTTCGTCAACGCGGCGATCAAGAAAGCACTGTGCCGGGAGGCGACGGGCAACCGGTCATGGCTCAACAAGGTCCGCCCATATTATGGGCATGATTATCATTTTCATGTCCGCCTCGCGTGTCCGGCAGGGGAAGATGCTTGCCGGGACCAGGATCCCGTGCCGCCAGGAGACGGCTGCGATGCCTCGCTCGCTTGGTGGTTTTCGGAAGGGATTATTCATCCAAAGCCCGGGCCGGAAAAGCCGAAACCGCCCTTAACCATGGCGCAACTGCCGCCCGAATGTGAAAAGGTCCTCACCGCGCGCTAGAGCGGGGTGAGGAAAAGTGGAAACCGGTTTTCCGCCCGCGTCCAGCTCTAAACTTTTGGAATCGAGCATGATCCCAAAAAGTTGCAGACTTTCTGGAGAAGATCATGCGCAAAACAAAGAGTTAGAGACCATGAGCGATTCCTCTTGAAGCGTTCATGGTCTAGAGAATGTTCCGAAAAAGTCGATCGACTTTTTCGATGAGGACATGCTCCAACTCTTTTGTTTTAAGCGCGTCTTTATCGATCAAAGGATTCCACGTGATCGGGAAGCGCTCTAAGAATTATCGGCGGGTCATCCGTCGCCGCGCGCTCATTCGATCGCGACGCCGGATTTAGTGCGAACCATCGGCTGAAACGGTGGGGTCGATTGACTCCAGCGAGTTTATTTTTACGTGATGCAGCTTCGTCTTGTGGTGGACACTTATGCTGCGCCCCATCACGATGGGCGCTTGCGGCGTGGCATGCCGGACGCTCACTTGCACCTGACCGTTCTTGGCGCCGGCTTTATCTCCCTTAACAAGACCGGCTTTATCTCCCTTAACAAGATTTACTGTCTTACCCTTTTCGCTCACTGGAACTTTGGACTTGTCCCGAGCCATCGCGGCTCCCGTCGCAGTGAGGCTCAAAACAACGAGGACTTTGAACACTTTACCAAATGGCATTCCATTACTCCAACAAACCGGGCTTCGTAACCAACCGCCCGTAACCGCGATAACGCGGCGGATGTCAAAATGTTGCACCGCCGCCAAGCCTCATGCCTGTTTATTTCAAAGCGAATTAATGCCTTCTTAAAGTGAAAATTTTATTGAGTCTGTGCGTTGCCGCACCTATCACATTCCGTCAATAAATCAGGCCCCGCTTACGCGGAGGATNNGATCTAAGGCTCCGCGATCCCTATGGGGCAAGCGACGCCGGTACCTCCTAGACCGCAATAGCCCTCCGGGTTTTTCGCGAGATATTGCTGGTGATAGGCTTCGGCGTAATAAAACTCCGGGCGATCGCAAATCTCAGTCGTAACCGCGGGAAAGCCGCGCCCCGCCAGCGCTTTCGAGAAGGCCATTTTACTTGCCTCGGCCACCGCACGTTGGGCTGCGTTCGCCACATAGATGGCAGAACGGTACTGGGTGCCGACATCGTTGCCTTGCCGCATCCCTTGCGTCGGATCGTGGTTTTCCCAGAAAGTCTTTATAAGCGCCTCATAGGAAATCTTTCCAGGGTCGAAAGCCACCAGCACGACTTCGGCATGGCCGGTCGCCCCGGAGCAGACTTCCTCATATGTGGGATTTGGGGTAAGGCCGCCCGCATAGCCAACTGCCGTCACATAAATGCCCTCGCCGAGCTGCCAGAATTTGCGCTCCGCTCCCCAGAAACATCCCATCCCGAACACGGCGGTCTCGATAGATGGCGGAAATGGCGGCTGGAGCTTATGCCCCGTGATGAAATGGGTTTCGGCGGTCGGGACCGGCTCCGGCCGGCCAGGCAGAGCCTCGGCTGCGGTGGGCAAGGACAGGTGTTTGCGGAACAAAAACACGGACCCCCTCCTTCGCGAGCATCATCAATAGCAGCCAAACATGGGTCTGATACTGCAATCGTACAAGACTACGGTAAGTACCGGCGCCAAAACCGAAGGGGCCGGCGCTCACCGGCTGGAAAAACCAAATTTTGACGCCGGCTTGCTGCCAAGCCTGATGATCAGCCCCCCGATGACGCCAAAGGCGAGCCATATGGGCAATCGCAGAAAATCAACCAGAACGGGGTCCCAAATGACCGGATGAACATGATGTTCAATGAAGTCTCGAGCCAAAACGAATTTAAGAGGCAGCAGCGCCATGAAGCTCTCGTCGATTGACGTTACGGAGAGTGTTCCGCTCGTAATGGAACGCGTCGCGTCAACGATTAGAGTGACGAATGCGGAAGCCAGCAAGCAAAGTCCTAAAAAACGCAGAAACAGCCGAAACATGATTTCCGTCTACAGTCCCTGGATAGCCTGCCCGAGCGGGCAAACCCGGAATTGGATCCGAACCTCGATGAAACCCGGGCCGGGTTTCATCGGCCTGGGAAGTGCTCTATATGGGTGCGGAAATGGAATGCTGAGGAACGACTT
>PLUZ01000431.1:0-2067 GCA_003162995.1 Methylocapsa sp.
ATCCGGTCTGTCGCTCGGCTCCATGCCGAACATCACGAGAGCGCCACGCCGCTTCAGCGGGCCATCGATCGTATAACAGCTTTTCTAGGCCGCCCCCCATTCATCGGCGTGCTGACCGTCATCGCGGCCGGCTGGATCAGCCTGAATCTGCTCGCCGGCGCGCTTGGCTATCGCCCTATTGATCCGCCTCCCTTCTCAGGGCTGGCAGGCGCAGTCTCGCTGATGTCACTCTACATGGTCATCTTGATCCTGGCCACCCAGCAGCGGGAGTACCAGCTCGCCAAACTCCGCGAGCAGCTCACCTTGGAGCTGGCGATCTTGAGCGAGCAGAAGACGGCGAAGGTCATACAGCTGCTGGAAGAGTCCCGTCGGGACAATCCGCTCATTCGCAACCGGGTCGATCAGGAAGCGGAGGCCATGGCTCAGCCTGCCGACCCACAATCGGTGCTCGATGCGATCAAGGAGACCCACGCCGAGTCGGGGCAGATCAGCGGTTGCGCAGACGGCCTTTAGGCGCGAGTTGGCCGCCAGCTTCACACCGACGGTCCACCCGTCCGGGCGCCCATGACAACCCGAGACCACGATTCCGCTCTGTGCACATTGCGAGTTTCGATTAACACGCTCGCTGATGGCCGGGGTAGCGTGACTTTGGCATGTTGAGATGATGAACCAATGCTCGCCTGAACAGTTGAGTGTTTATAAGGAGTCATCCATGAAAAAGTTTTTTCTTGTTCCGGCCATCCTAAGTTTCGCTGTCATTGCTTTCGCAGGTCAAGCTGATGCACGACCGGGCGGTTGCGTTAAGGGTGCGATTGTCGGGGGAATTGTTGGTCACTTTGCCGGGCATGGCGGCATAGGGGCCGCCGCTGGCTGTGCCTATGGAATACACAAGCGGAACGGCTATGACCGTCAAAACGGCTACGAAGGCCGGTCGAGCTACCAACGGCGTGGCGTAGATGGGCAGCGCAATAGCAATGATAGATACTGAATGAAGAAACTGCGCGTGCGTGTCTGGGGCTGCCTGGCGAGGAACGCATCCGCGTCTCGCCGCCGATCCTGCCATCCGGAGCGCCCCGGCGTCATCATCATCACGGAGAATCGCGAGGGGCTGCGCAAATGCACTTCTGGAGCCTGTCGCATCTCGCCTTTGCTCATGCTTATGGTCACTGGCCTCGCATCTGTCCGTGGTTATTTTGCGGATACGCGTAAATGAGTGTGATCCAGTCGTGAATTCGGTCTCCGCTTTCGGTCGATTAGGCTCTGAACCAAAGCCGGGCTTATGGAAGCCGGTAAGCTGGATCAACTTATGCTCATTAGATACGGCTATGAATTGACGTTTAATTGCCCGCAGCCGACCCTGATTGTCTGCCTTCTCGACGCGCATCGTGACCGGTCGCAGGAGCTGCGCTACGAAATCCCGACAACGACGAGTCCGACAATTCCGACAACAACTTATCTCGACACATTTGGCAATACCGTGCGGAGATTCATGGCGCCACCCGGCGACCTCACGATCATGTCCGACGCCGTCATCGAGGACAGCGGCCTGCCCGATCCGATCGAACTGGACGCGGGCGAGAGTCCTGCCGAACAATTGCCGAACGAAACTTTGGTGTTTCTGCTCGGCAGCCGCTATTGCGAAACCGACAAGCTCGCCGACATCGCCTGGCGCTATTTCGGATCAAGCCCGCGCGGCTGGCGCCGGGTTCAGGCGATCTGCGATTTCGTCTGCGGTCATTTGACCTTCGGCTACGAACACGCCCGCGCGACCCGCACCGCTTTTGAAGCCTATCAAGAGCGCATCGGCGTCTGCCGCGATTTCGCCCATCTCGCGGTCACTTTCTGCCGCTGCATGAATATTCCGGCGCGGTACGCGAATGGATTCCTGGGCGACATTGGCGTGCCACCGGACCCGGCACCGATGGACTATAATGCCTGGTTCGAGGTGTTTCTCGCTGGGCGCTGGTTCACTTTCGACGCGCGCCACAATACGCCGCGCATCGGCCGCATCACCGTCGCCCGCGGGCGCGATGCGACGGATATCTCGCTCGTTACGTCGTTTGGCCC
>PLUZ01000431.1:2100-7225 GCA_003162995.1 Methylocapsa sp.
AATCGGATTAATGCGAGACCGTCCGCCACCCGACGATGTAGTGCTGATGTTTAGGTGACAGTCCGCATGTTTTTTGCTCGAAGCCAAAGTCGAGACAGTGGTCGGTGATTTGCTCGTGCCGGAGGGAGCTAGGAGCGCCGCCCACATGGGAAAGTCTATCACCGATTTGTCTTCGGCTTTCAATCGGTGGTGAGAGACTGCAAAAAAGCAATCAACTTGGTGCGGTCCTCTGCCGACGCGAGCCCACCATACGGCTTCATGTTGTTGCCAGGCACGACATCATCGGGTTTCGCGATGAAGCTGTCGAGCTTTCCCGCGTAATGTGCGCAGCTGGCCATTTATCCCTTCAAGGTTAGAACCAGCGTCCACGGCCGTACCAGCCGCCGCCGCCGAGCAGCAAAACGAGAACTATAATGATAAGAAGCGTGTTGGTATCCATGTACATCTTCCTTCGCTGCACGTATTCGCANNCATGTGGAGATGGCTTACTGCAGGAACCTAACTAAGCGGTGTCGCTACCGTAAATTCCGCGTCCTCCTCCATCAGGCGCTCCAGGGCTTCCATCACCCGATAAATGGAATGAGGTGGCAATATCTGAAGAGCGTTCGCCAGCTCCTGGTAGGTAATGAGGATTCGGCGCTTCGCGACGTCCGCGGCAACGGTCACGAGACTCGCTTCTTGCCTTTTGCATTTAGGCATCATGGGCATCCGGAACCCAAACGAATAATTCTCGCTTCACCTGATCCAAGATGCGCAACCCGTCCGGTTTTTGTGGCATGTCCAGCGTGTCGAAAAGCAACTTCGCTTTAAGCGTTGCAGTGTCGAGATTCTCGGCGACTATCGAAATCCGATCTAATGTCGCGTGGGCATTGTCACATTGTGCAAGAATAGGCAATTTTTAAGCTGAATTGCTCGGTGACGAGTGTCCTAAGGCATTGAAATATAAACATGTAAGGTGAAAGCGCCCCGCCCTATTGACAAGTAAAACCTACGAACATGACAAAGCCCATTGGCGCGCCAAAAGCCAACGTCGAAGCCAATCAAACAATCCAATGCAGCGAACAGAGGCCGTTGATAGAAGCCTCCAGCTTCATTTTTGATGAGGGGAAATCATTGGCCAAGAATAGGCGATTTCCGAGTCGATTTGGTCAGAGCCGAGGGTCCTAAGGCATTGTAATCTAGACAAGCCGGCTGAAAGCGCCCCGCGCTATTGACAAGTAACCCCCTCGAACGTGACAAAGCCCGCTAACTTGTTTATATGAATAGGGAGGATCAAAGTTATTCCCTCGTATCCACCTTGCTTTACCTCCCCGACGTACCTATCCCCAAGCTCCTTGATAGGATGAATGGTGAACCTCCATGCTGATGGGATGGCCTATTGTCTGCTGAATGCGCCTGGGAGTTTTGATAATCTGATTCAGATACATGTCCACCGTTTGAGAGGACACTCATTTATCTTTGTAAATTCATCAGGTTACCGGGCGCTATGGAGAGCTATACACACATTGTCCGCGCCCGTTGCGAATTCGTCGCTGTCTCCCAGGGCTATGCGGATGCGCCACCATCGGGAGCGGATGAAACTCGGCGCTGTATTGGTCGCCCATGAACCAAGCGTTTGAGTCGGAGCAACAGTTGTCACGGGAGAGAGAGTTCTTATGGCCGTGATACTGATCGTCGAAGATGANNCTTTCGGCCAGCGACGTAGACGAGGCGCTTACACTCCTACGCTCCCCCCAACACATTGACGCACTTTTTACCGATATCTATCTCAAAACAGCGGTCCTTGGCGGGTGTGAAGTTGCAAACCAGGCAATCAAGCTTCGGCCTAAATTGCGTGTGCTCTACACGACAGGAAATTCTATTACCGACAAAATGAAAGCTTTGTTGGCTGAAGGCACACACTTCCTTCCTAAGCCGTACACGCAGCACCAGCTTCATGACTCTGTTGAAGACCTGCTCGCTGCTAAAATTTGAAGTGACTCAATCAATAAGGAACGACGGCCATGTCGGATATCGCCCCAGGGGAAAAAGCCGTGTCCGATATTGCTGCTAGCGACATTGTTGAGACCATACCCAGCGCACTCATTATTCTCGATAGAAACTTAAACATTACATCTGCTAATCGCGCGTTTTACCAGACGTTCCGCACGAGCAGCAGTGAGACTGAGGGATGTCATATTTATGAGCTCGGAAACCGGCAGTGGGACATCCCCGCACTCCGCACCCTGCTTGAGAGCGTGATCCCACATCGTGCATCGGTCGAAGGGTTCGAGGTTGAGCATGATTTTCCGACCATTGGTCGGCGCACAATGCTGGTCAATGCCCGGAAGATTTTTCGTCCCGGCAACCATGAGGGTTCCATCCTCCTCGCTATCGAGGATGTCAGCGAGGAGCGCGCGGCCCGGGCTGAGAGCAAGCGCAACTGGCAACTTACCCAAAGTATCGTCGACACGATCCGCGATCCCCTGGTTGTCCTCGAACAGGACATGACGATTGTGACGGCGAGTAAGGCCTTTTTCACGATATTCGGGATCACGGAGGGGGAGGCGCGCGGGCTACGTTTTTCTGAATTAGGCCAGCACCAATGGGACGTACCGGCCCTGCGACATTTGATGGAGAAGGTGCTCCCGGAAAACAAGCCGATCGAAAGTTTTGAAATCGAGGATAATTTTCCAGGTCTTGGTCGCCGTGTCTTCAACTTGAATGCGCGGAAAATTTTTCAAGCGGGAAACCACGTTACCCGGATGCTCCTCGTCTTCGAGGACATCACCGACCGCAAACAGCGGGAGCGCGATGCCCTAAGCTTGACGAACGAAATCTCTCATCGGATCAAGAATAACTTGCAGGTCATCGTTGGCTTAATCGCCTACGAAGCCAGATCGACGGCACTCCCGTGCGTTCAAGGCTATAATGCCATGCAGGCACGCATCGGAGCAATTGCCCAGCTTTACGACCTGATATCTCAATCCAGCCGCGGCCGGGCCATCGCTATGGACGCATATCTCAGGGAAATCGCCAAGACCATGTCGGGGAGTCTGCTGGGAAACACGTCGGGCATCAAAATAGAGGTAGAGGCCGAAGCATTGGATATCGACCCTGATCGTGCCGTGCCCTTCGGCCTTCTGGTCAATGAGTTGGCGACGAACGCCATCAAGCATGCTTTTCCTGACGGGACAGGACGTGTTGTGCTGAGCGTGGGACAGGTTGGCGACCAAATTGAGCTGACCGTCGCCGATGACGGTGTGGGTATGAAGGATAAGGATTCGGCGAAGATTCCTGAGAAACGTGGCTCTGATTACGTGGCTATCTTCGTGCGTCAGCTTGGCGGCACGATCGCCCCGCCGGAATCGGAAGAAACTGGAACGATCGTTAGAATACGATTTCCCTTCCTTCTGGTCCCGCCAGGAGGTAGCGAGCGCGTAGCTGCTTAGCGCCTTGTCACGTTGTCGGCGGGCTTGCCGTTCCGTGCCGTCGGCCATAATCATTGATGATGACCAAGATCACCTATAGCGGCTGCCGCTTCCCTCCCGAGATTATCCAGCTGGCGATCCGGCTCTATCTCCGGTTTGCCCTGAGCTTCCGTGACGTTGAGGATTTGTTGGTGGAACGCGGAATCGGACACTGTCACGTTGCCAGATGGTGCACGTAACAAATTGCGAGGCACGTCAGGTTCACGCTGCGGTGACGACTTCACGCCTCATCGGCACGGCCGAGTCCAGTAAGGCTCGGTGCGTTCTTGCGGATGTGAGATGATGTTGGACGTTGAAGATATTATGGGGCGAGGCGAAGCTATGTGCCGCTCTCCCGGACCGGCGCGGAGTTGCTCTTCGAGATCTTCAGCCAACGTCACGAACGCGGCTCGATTATCGGCACAATTCCAAAAAGGGCCAAGCCTGGAACAAGTGCGCCTTGTTGACGCGCGGCAAGCCGTCGAACAGACGCAAGCTTAGAATTTTGCTTCATTCATTTCCGGCTGGGTTCACCTCCCAGGCTTGTAACTCCCCGCCCCTGATTTGGCCGGACACCGGATCAGGGGGCTTTTTTGACCGCACGCGGAGGCTGTGTTCTCTGGCCAGAGCGAAGGGCTCGGCGGTATTCTCCCCTAAAATACCGGTTGGCGCGTCGAGGCCAGCCAGCGGCGCCGCTACGAGCGGGGAGCGCTCGCTCTGGGCGGGTCACGCCTAAAATCGCGAGATGAGCAATTTTGCTCAGATCTTCGCTCGTTAGTCTGCTACGCGACCACCAATGGCATACGCAATTGGGGCGCCGCTGACGATTCAAAAGCAATGACTTATTTATCGCGCCACGAGCGCAGGACTAAAGCAATGGCCGAAGTTTTGGCGATAATCGCTGGTGCTTACCCTGAACTTGCGCCAGATCGGCCGGATTCCGACCGCGAGGCAGAGGAATGGTTGTGGGAGATTGCCTCCGGATTTTGCGCCGCGCTGGACCGTTATGCCGCTCGCACAATGCAAGTTAAGCGAGAGCATTACTAATGCAGCCTATTCATTATCTCTCTCAAATCAAGCCGGCCACCGGTCCAGCCGCGCAGTCCAGCGCTCACTCCGACCCGCGTTCGGCACCAGGGACACATCGAAAGCTCGGCCATAATGCCGCTACCGATTCGATGCTGGCATTTCCGTCCATCATTTGACACTGCGTTCGATCGATGCTGCAGCGCACCATCCAATAGGAGTACAAACGATGCCAATCTCGAAACGCGACCTCAAAATGATGACCGATAACGAACTCTTCAACGGAATGACGCTCGTGCGGGATGATGGGGATGGCCTCAATGAAATGGTTGATGAACTAGCCAGAAGGGCCGGCGATCTTTCCGTGTCCGATTATCTCCAGAAGAGCGTGAGACAGGGAACATTCGACATGTGCCGGCGGCCGTTCTGACCAACAACAATCCCTGACGCCGGCTTGCTGGCAACCCTGCGCGCCGCCGCAAGGTGACTTGTGAGTCTCATCCCTTGCGCTAGGTAATCGCACAGAGGCGACATCGATGCCGCCATGTGGCGTGATCACGCGAGGCAAAGGGTAAATGAGGAACGCCGTCTCGGCTGCGAGATTTGGGTATATCGTGAATCCGCTACTCGACTTGCAGGAGCAGCGCGAC
>PLUZ01000230.1 GCA_003162995.1 Methylocapsa sp.
AGCCTTCCGGCAAAGGAATTGCGGTGATATGCACCGAATCATTCATTTGCAAGGATGCGAGATCGGCGATGACCGCTTCGGGAATGGCATCGGCCGGAACCCGCATTTCGATCGTGTGACGCACGATGTTCAAGCTGCCGCCCCGCTTGATGCCGGGGCAAATATCTTGATTGATGAAATGCACCGGCACCTGGACACGCAGGCTCGCTCCCGGCTTCAGGCGCAGGAAATCGACATGAAGCGGCTGATCCTTGATGGGATCGAGCTGGTAATCGCGGGGAATAACGCGTTGCTTCACGCCGCCCACGTCAAGCTCGAAGATCGTCGTCAGGAAATGCCCGGCGTAGATCAACTTGTTTAATTCGCGGTAATCGAGCGCGATCGGCTCGGCGGCGTCGCCGCCGCCATAGATCACGCCTGGAATACGGCCTTCACGGCGTACGCTGCGGGCGGCCCCCTTGCCTGTCCCCTTGCGTTCCGTGGCCGCGAGAGTTTTCGTCCCGGCCATTTGGGTATCCTTAAGTCTTCAATTCAAAGATGGTGCGCCCGTGCCTCCAGGGGTGCCGGAAGGGACGCACGCGGCTTATAGCGGCGAGAACGCGCCTATGCAATGTTTTAACCGCCGCGCTCTACATGCCAGGGCCGGAACGTCTGGTAAGGGCTTGCTTCAAATCGGATATAACCGGAATGAGAGCCGCACTGAGACCAAAGGCGTCCTGAGACCAAAGGATTAAGCGATTTCGAAGTTCGACTTTACACGCCGCATTCCCTTGCATGTACGCAGGCTCGTCCGGCGCAACGAAGTGGGGTTCATTGGTCTTGCGGCTGCCGTCGGCGCGCTCGCCGGTCTCGGCGTGGCCGGTCTCCTCTGGTGCACGGAATTGCTGCATCTCTGGCTTTTCGGGCACCGGCAATTGAGCGCTCTTGTTGCGCTCGATTCGCCAATCCAGGCGCTGGTGCCGCTCTTGGGGGGGCTTATTCTCGGTATTTCCGGGTTTTATGTGCAAAAGTGGATGCCGAAGCGGCCGGTCGATCCCATTGAAGCCAATGCGTTGCAGGGCGGCCGGATGTCCCTCATGGAGAGTGCGCTCATCGCCGTGCAAACGGTGATTTCGAACGGTTTTGGCGCATCGGTGGGACTGGAAGCGGCCTACACGCAAGTGGGTTCGGGGGTTGCTTCTAGGCTCGGGATGGCTTTCAGGCTGCGCCGCGGCGACATGCGCACGCTGGTCGCTTGTGGTTCGGCGGGTGCCATCAGCGCGGCATTCGGCGCGCCGCTCACTGGCGCGTTCTACGCATTCGAACTCATTTTGGGGACCTATACGCCCTTCGTTCTTGCCCCCGTCGGTGCGGCGGCAGTCTGCGGCGTTCTCGTTTCCAAGGCGCTTGGCGCAAGCGGCGAATTTATGCAGCAAATGGTTCTGAACTCGGCTCTTTCTGACACCGATATGGGTCTTTTGCTGCTGCTTGGAATTATTTGCGCTCTGTTTGGGATCCGCTTGATGAAGGCGGTCAGCGCGATCGAGAAGATCTGCGGACGCATTGGCCTGCCGCGCGCCTTTCAACCCGCACTCGGCGGTTTGATCGTTGGTGTTCTCGCGCTGGTGACGCCGCAGGTGCTGTCCTCCGGCCACACCGGCCTGTCCGAGCTTTTTGGGCCGGGCGCGGCTCCGTCGGATGTCATTCTGATCACTTTGTTATTGAAGGCGGCCGCATCGGCGGTTTCGCTCGGGACCGGCTTTCGCGGCGGTCTTTTCTTTGCGTCCCTTTTCATAGGCGGCATGATTGGCCGGTCGTTTTTCTTCGGCGTTGAGTATTTTGATCCGTCTCTGGCGCCGGACGTTTTCGTCTGCACCCTCATCGGGATGGCGGCGCTTGCCGTTGCGATCATCGGCACGCCGATGGCGATGAGTTTTCTCGCTTTGGAGACGACGGGCAGTTTTCCGCTTGGCCTCGTGATGCTGGCTGTCGCGAGCATCGTGTCCATTATCGTGCGGCGGACCTTCGGCTATTCCTTCGCGACTTGGCGTTTGCATCTGCGCGGCGAATCCATTCGCAGCGCGCAGGACGTCGGCTGGATGCGGGATTTGACGGTTGGCCGCCTCATGCGAACCGACGTGCCGAAGGCGCGGCTTGCTATGACGATTACAGAATTCATGAAGGAGTTCCCCGCGCAATCCACCAACCAATGGGTCGCCGTGACCAGCGAATCGGGCAGTTATGCGGGAATGGTCTTTGTTCCCGACGTGCATCTTGCCGGATTGCACGGCGACACGGGCGCGGCGGCCGGTCTTGGCAAGTTCGCGCGTTCACCCGATGTTTTCCTGCTGCCGCAGATGAACATCAAGCTCGCCGTGAACAATTTTGAGCAAAGCGAAAATGAGGCGCTGGCGGTCGTCGACAACGAGAAGGAACGCCATGTCATCGGGCTGCTGACCGAGGCGCATGTTTTGCGCCGCTACACGGATGAGCTTGACAAAGCGCACCGTGAGCTTTCGGGCGAAAGCTGGATCGGTGATAGCTGAGAGCGCGCATGAGCCCGGGGTTTGCGGCAGATCGCATGAACATGAAGCGGCTGAGCTTCGATTTCGTATCGCTCTAAATATCCTGCCCTTCAACTTCGAGCGTGAGCTTTTCGGTCAGTTTCCTTATATCCGCCTCCAGCGGATAAATGCCGAGCACTTTGTTGAAAATCTCCAAAGCGCTTTTGTTTAGGCCGGCGCCTCGCAAAATCATGCCCATGCCGGCGAGCGCGCCAAAATGGCGCGGTTCCAGCTTGATGACCTGATCGATGTCGGCCATGGCGCCATCCGTGTCGCCTGTGAGAAATCTCGTTGTCGCCCGCTGATTCCAGGCTTCGGCCCAATCGGGTGCCAACGCAACCAGCCTGTCGAGTAGCGAAAGTGCTAGCGGATATTGCTCCGCCATTACCGAGGCCGTGACCCGCTGCATGAGGAGATTGGCGGTGTCGGACTGCGATTGCAGCCAGAGGCGCTCTATGGATTCAGCGATGTGATGCGCATCTTCGGGGTCACTGGCTTGCCGCAAGCGCTCAAACAGGGCATCGAGCATCTTCTTGCGCGCGGCTTCCGGCGTGGGCTTTGGCGCCAAGGCTTTCTTGAGCTGCTCGGCCTCCGCACCGGATTTTTGCGCCGTACCGCGCGCGGGCGCCGCCACACCAGACTGGCCAGCGGGCTTGCGCCCGTCGCCGCCCAAATCGTCTTCACCCAAACCCTCTTGGGCTTTTTTTTGTCCGGGCGCGGCCCAGAGCCGGTCGAGATTGAACCTCGAAAAAGGATTTGGCAGTGAAGGGACCGGCGCATCATCGCCGGTGATTTCGTCCGCCTGGCCACTCGGAGGGCCGGAGCCTAGCAAAGGCGTTTGCGCCAGGGCAAAACCGCCTGAAAGGACCGCGGCAGCCAAGCTTGCCGCACAGAGGAAATATCCACGCATCAGCGGTAACTGGAAAAAGCTTCGCTCACGCCTCGGCCGCCGGCATCAGCCCTGCCGGGCCTTGTAGCGTTTTTGCGTCTTGTTGATGATATACACCCTGCCTTTACGGCGCACCAGCTGGTTATCGCGGTGGCGCGTGCGCAAGGATTTCAATGAGTTGCGGACTTTCATTGGACAAATCCCAAAAAACAACCGGCCATCCCGGCCGGTTTCGAACGAAGGTGTGACCTATGCCCTATTCGCGGCCCGCGATCAACCGTAAAAGAAACAGGCGTCTGTGCACATGCCTGCACCGCCTTGCTTCGGCCAGACTTGCGCGCTCATAAAGCGTGCCGGTGCATCGAGGCGATAGTCTGCAGCAGGCGATTGCAACCCGCGCGCGAAGGGCTCTGCATGCACAGGCGTCTCTGTTCGAGGTTTTTCCTGACCGTTGTTTTTATGGCGGTTTTCACGGGGAGCGCGGCGGCGCACCCGCATGTATGGGTAACGGCGCGGGCACAGGTGATTTTCAACGCAAAAGGCGAGATCGAGGCGATCCGCCAGGCCTGGACATTCGACGAGATGTATTCGGCTTTCGTCACGGAAGGGCAGGGGAAGGAAGGCCAGCTGTTGACCAAGGATGAGCTGGCGCCGCTCGCCAAGACCAATATCGAATCCCTGGCCGAATTCGACTATTTTACTTATGCCAAGGCGGCGAAGCAAAATATCGAATTTGCGGCGCCTGTCGGCTATTCCCTGGAACAGGGAGAGGACAAACGCGTGGTTCTCCGGTTCACGCTTCCGTTGAAAATCCCGGCGAGTGCCGCCAAGGCCTTTTCCTTTCAAGTGTATGATCCAACCTATTTCGTGGCTTTCGAGATGGAAAAGGACAATCCGGTCGGCATGGACGGGGCGCCAAAAGGATGTTCGATCAATATCCTCGGATCGAAGCCCTTGGCGGCGGACGAAACCAAAAAACTTTCGGAGTCCTTTTTCAGCGGTTTGTCGCCGGGCACTGATTTCGGGGTCAAACTCGCGAGCCGGATTATTGTCGCTTGTCCGTGAGGCCTTGTTGAATCCAATCTTAGAATCATTAGCGGTGGTTTTGCGGCGGGCGCGGCTTGCCCTTGCGGGGGCGGGCCAAGGGTTGCTGCTCCTGTTGCCGCTCGTGTTGCTCGGCCTTGCGGTTTTGCTGCCGTTTCAATGCCTAGGGCAGGGCGCGCATCATCCCTTCGCGGTTGGCGCCAATGAGGGCGCGGTGTCCAGCGCGCAAGGTGTAAGCGGCTGGATTCTGGCTCAGGAATCGGGTTTTTATCGCCTGCTCAGCGGCGCGATCCATGCCGCCAAACAGAGTGGCACGGCCACATGGGGGCTCGTGGCTTTAAGTCTCGGCTATGGGATTTTCCATGCGGCGGGCCCCGGTCACGGCAAGGCGGTGATTGCTTCCTATATGCTTGCCAATGAGCGCGCCTTGCGGCGCGGTCTCGTGATCGCCTTTGGTGCGGCGCTCCTGCAAGGCTTGAGTGCGGTTGCGATCGTCGGAATCGGTGCCCTCGTCTTCAAGGCTGCGGCCACGCGTATGACCGCAGCCGCGCATGCGGTCGAGATCGTGAGCTATGCCGGAATCGTGGTTCTCGGCGCCGTTCTTGTCTATGTGAAAGGCGCTTCGCTTCTTGCCGTTTGGCGCGCCGCGCCAGCAGGTGCTGCTGCCTATGCGCCGGGCGGCGGGGCGGCCAGCGCGTTTCTCGCGGATGATTGCGCGAAGGATCATGTCCACGGCCCCGGCTGCGCTCATTTCCACGCCCCCGATCCGCGCATGCTCGGCGCCGGATTTTCTTGGAAAAGCGCCCTGCTGACGATGATCGCCGCCGGCGCGCGCCCCTGCTCGGGCGCAATTCTGGTTCTTGTCTTTGCCTTGGCGCAAGGGATTTTTTCAGCCGGAATTTTTGCTGTCGTGGCGATGTCGCTTGGCACCGCGATCACCACCGCGGCCCTCGCCAGCGCCGCTGTTTTCGCCAAGAAGGCGGCGGTCAAATATTCCAAGGCCGGTTCCAGGCGGGCTTTGCTCGCAGGATGCGTGTTCGAGTTCGCCGCCGCCGCGGCGGTCCTGGTCTTGGGGCTTGCCTTGCTTTTGGCGGTCCTCGCGGGTGGCGCCCTAGCCAACTGAGGTTTAAGCGGCCTCCAGTAGGCGCTTCGACACCAGCTCTCGCAGCCCGCGCAAATCCCGCGCAAAAACCCGAATTCCTTCAGCGAGCTTCTCGGTCGCCATGGCGTCCTCGTTCATCATGAACCGGAAGGTCTTTTCGTCGAAAGACAGCTTTGCCGACTCGGGCGCCATGGCCACCTTGGGATCAAGCCTGCGCGGCAGATCCCCCATATCTTTTGAGAGCTCTTCGAGCAATTGCGGCGAAATCGTCAGCCGGTCGCAGCCGGCCAGAGCTTCGATCTCGCCTTGGTTGCGGAAGGATGCGCCCATAATGACGGTCTCGATCTGATGCGCCTTGTAGTAATTGTAGATTTGCCGCACGGAGAGGACGCCGGGATCGGTTTCCGCCGTATAGCTCTTACCTTCGGCTTTGCTGTACCAATCGAGAATACGTCCAACGAAAGGCGAGATAAGGAAGGCTCCGGCATCGGCGCAAGCGGCGGCTTGGGTCAGCGAGAACACGAGCGTCATATTGCAGTCGATACCCTCGCGTTGAAGTATCTCCGCGGCCCGGATTCCTTCCCACGTGGCGGCGATTTTGATCAGGATGCGCTTGTGGTTCAAACCCAGCTTTTCGTATTCGGTAATGATCTGGCCGGCTTTGGTAATCGTTCCCTCAGTGTTGAAAGAGAGATCCGCATCGACTTCCGTCGACACGCGGCTAGGCACGATCTTGGCCAGTTCGAGACCGAACCTCAGGGCAAGCCGGTCGGTGATCTCGCTTGTCAGATGATTGCGGCTCCGGCCCCAAAGAATGGTCTCGTCCAAGAGGTGCTCATAATTGTGCATCCGCGCGGCTTTGAGGATCAACGATGGATTGGTTGTCGCATCGACAGCCCCGAAGCGGCGGATGGCATCCATGTCGCCCGTATCGGCAACAACGGTTGTCATGGCTTTCAATTGATCGAGTTTTGAGGGCATTGCCTTACCGTTCGAAGTGACGATTTACACATTAACGCATGACTGGGAGCTTTGTTGCTTGGGAAAGCGGTTTGAGGCGGGCTGAGCGAGGAATTATTTGGTTTCGCTCGCCGCCCAAAGGCCGCGTTCACGCCCGCCGGGGGTGCTTAACGCAACAAACGCAAAAGCGCGCGGCCGGCCTTTGAACCGAGTTCCTTTGCGTCTAGCGTCCCATCCTTATCGGCATCGGCCGCGTTGAAGAGCTTTACGGCAAGGGCGAGATATTCGTCCTTGGTTAAAGTTCCATCATTGTCCGGGTCCGCCTCTTTGAATTCCTTTTTGCCTATTCGCCGGCCGACTTCCTTGGCATCGAGCGTGCCGTCTTTGTCCTTCTCAAGCTTATCAAACAGGGCGCTGGCGGCGTCCTTCACCTCCGCAAGATCGAGGGTGCCGTCATTGTCCTTGTCAAAAGCCGCGATCGCCGAGGATTTCGCGAAGGATTTCGTGCTGCCCAATGCAATTGGGAGCATCGCCACGGAGAGGCTGCAGAGATAAAGTTGACCAATAAAGGACCGGCGGCTGATCATGGAACGTCTCCGTTGCGGCGGGAAGGATTGGCCAAGGCTTCACCCGGATGAGTAATCACAATTATCTTTGGTTTCGCCCGAAAAGTAAACTTCCAAGCTCATGCTTTAGATAGTTTCTCAGCCGCGCCGCCAACGCCTTGCCAAAAGATGGTCGAGGGAAAATATGCCGGGGCCGCGGGCAATGACAATCAGAAAACAGGTAGCCCAGACGCCGTGCTCCGGCCAAGCGTCGGGATAGACAAAAATCTCGATCACAGCGGTCATACCGAGGAGGGCGAGTGCGGCCAATCGGCTGGCGAGGCCGATCACGAGCAGCACCGGAAAGAAATGCTCGCTGAAAGCGGCGATTTTCGCGGCCAGCTCCGGATCGATCAGCGGCAGCGCATATTCGTCGCGAAACAAGTCAATCGCACTGTCGGTGATGTGAAAACCTTCGACCTTGGTCTGCCCCGACCTCCAGAACACGGCGGCCGGAAAAATCCGTGCCGCGAGCGAGATGAGGGATTGCGGAATCTTGTCCAGGATGGCGGTGACAGCGAGCATCGCGCCGGGTAGCCACGATGGCTTGTCTGCGTTGGTTGTTGGAATGCGGGTCATGGCAGCGGCACCTCGAAGGGTTCGTTTGTAGTGGCGATCGCGAGCCCCGCGAAAAGTGCGGCGAGATTGGCCGCGAGATCGAAACGCACGTTCGTGGCGAGCGCCGAGGCGGCTGCCGCGCCGAGAGGATCCCCGGCGGCGAGGCCTTGCAAAAAAGTCTTGGCGCCGGGCGGCAGGCGGCGCACCTCGACGTCAACCCCGGGACGCGAGACAAGCGCATCCTCGCCGCGCCAATCGGTGATAGGCGCAAGCTCCATTTCGCCGGAGTTCATCGCCCAAATCATGACAATAGGATAATCCGACGCCACGATTTCAAGCGAGGGGTGCAAAATGAAACGCAGATCCGCCAGGGCCTCCGGGGCGGTGCCGCGGAGCGCGGCGGGCGTCAGAGGTGTCGCGTCTGCTGCGTGACAGGCCCGCGTGCGTGCCGCTTCAAGCCGTGCCACATCGGCGAGATAGGGAACCTCTCGCGCCGGCTCAAAGCCGGCCAAAAACGAGGGAAACGCATCGCCATAAAACATCATCAAGGGGGAGACTGGCGGCTGCGCGGCTGCGAACACTTTCGCCATGGCTTTGAAGAAATCCTCGCCGACAATTTTGCGAACCGCCGGAAAGCGCGCTTCGAGCGCTGTGATAAGGCCTACCATGACGTTGTTGCGATAGACGGTGAAACGCTTTCTCGGCGCATCCGAATTGTGCGAAATCACGCCGCGCGGGACGGGCGCATCGGGGTCGCGCAGCGCATGGGCGAAAGCGTCTTGGTCGAAAACGTCTTGGGAACAGTTCGTCATTGCGGTGCGAGCCTCCCTCACGCCGCGGCCGGCGCGGCGCGCGAAGACCCGGCCCGGTCAAGACGGCGCTGAGCAGCTATCGCCTCGTCGCGGAGCACAGGCCACTCCGGCACATCATTGTCCCATTCGATCAATGTCGGCAGCGGCCCGGCGCGGGCGATCACGCTCTCGTACAAGGCAAAGACATCCGCGATGATGGGCGATCCATGCGCATCGATGCAGAGCGTCGCTCCCTGGTCATCCGTGGTCTTGAAATGACCAGCGAGATGGATCTCGCCCACGAGATCGAGCGCAAAGGCTGCGAGATAGGCGCTGGCGTCGAAATCGTGATTGCGCGCCGAAACGAACACATTGTTGACGTCGAGCAAAAGGCCGCAGCCGGTGGCGCGTGTCACCTCATGTAAAAACTCCGTCTCCGGAATCGCCGATTGCGCAAAGCGCACATAGGTTGCCGGGTTTTCGAGGAGAAGGCGGCGGCCAAGCGTGGTCTGCGCTTCGTCGACATGGTCGATGATCAAGCGCAAATTTGCCTCTGTGTAGGGCAGGGGCAGGAGATCGTTGAAAAAGAGTCCGCCATGCGCGGACCAGGCCAGATGTTCAGAAAAGCTTTCCGGCTGATACATGTCGCAAAGCCGCTTCAGCCGGGCAAGGTGGGCGCGATCGAGCGGTTCCTTCGCGCCGATGTTTAATCCGACGCCATGCAGGGAAAGCGCGTAATTTTCCCGCAGAAATCGCAGTTGGGCATGCGGCATGCCCCCCGCACCCATATAATTTTCGGCATGGACTTCAAAAAAGCCGAGCGGCTGCGGAGCTGCTGAAATGGCCGCGAAATGCTCCGGCTTGAAGCCGACGCCAGCGCTCAAGGGAAGCCGCGAACCAGGCATGGGATTTCTCCTGAACCTTACCTTTGGGGGCTGCTGCAGTGCCACAAAAAGGGGCTCGCGGAAGCCGCGTGCCCCTGTCGTATATCAAGACTTGCCTGGCGTTAAGGAACCCGTGCCAGTCGGCGTCTTGATCGTTTCGCAGGTGCCCTTGGGAACATATTTCCAGATGGTGGCGTCATAGTCGACCTTCGATGTACCGGCGCAGCTGGTGCCATGTCCCGCCGCGCAATCATTTTGTCCCTTGAGCGAGACGCCATAGCATTTCTCCTTACCAGGCTTGGGGCCTCCCATTTCCTCGGCGGAAAGGGGCACCACAAGAAGCGCGAGCGCGGCGGCAAGCGTGGCGGCGGTGATCTCGGTTTTGGTAATCATGTTGAGTTCCTTGTCCGAATGAAAGCCGATTTCTGGCACGGAAAGAAATTCTCTATTTATTCCCGCGTGTAGAAACGGCACAGCGTTTCTACACGTTCTTCTACGCAGGAGCGAGTGCGGACGTTACAAGGGTCCG
>PLUZ01000360.1 GCA_003162995.1 Methylocapsa sp.
CTGCGGGGACTGCGATCGAGCACGCCCGTCGGGTCGCGCCCGAGCGCTTTTCGATCCCGTGCCGCTCGGTGGCGGCACCCAATGGCCCATTGCTGACCGCTTATTTGGAACACATGCGCGAAGTGCGAGGCTTGGAGCCCAAGACGTGCGAGGGGATACTCGTGACCGCGCGCCGGATCCTGGCCTGGTATAGCGACCAGGTTCCCAAGCAGCCCCTTGCCGCGATGACGGGCGAACATGTACTTGCCGTGGTCGAACACCTTTTGTCGATGTCTTCCAAAGAATCCACTCGGTCCGCGAGCACATCACATGCTCGGACATTCCTTCGATTTCTGCAGTGGGCCGATCTCAATGATCAGGATCTTGCCCGGTTCGTTCCACGAACACCGTGCTGGCGGCTGGCACATCTGCCGCCACGGCTCCCATGGGAAGACATCAGACGGGCGATCGACGCGATCGACCTGACGACACCGACGGGCGTGCGTGACCGCGCGATCCTGCTCCTGCTGGCTACCACCGGGATACGCAACAAAGAACTGCGATCACTTGAGCTCCAGGATATCCGCTGGCGCGCTGCCGAAGTCCTCGTGCGGCGGACCAAGGCGAGACGCGATCGCGTTGTACCGCTCATGCAGGAAGCAGGTGACGCGCTCGCCCATTATATTCTGCATGCCCGACCCAGGATCGATAGTCAGCAGGTTTTCCTGTGCACCGTGCCGCCGGTAGGGCCGTTCAGGGCCAGTGCGCCGATATCGAGAATCGTGCAATCTCGATTGAAGCGAAGTGGGATCGAGGTTCCCCGCGGTACTGGCGCCCATCTGGTGCGCCACAGCCTGGCGACGGAACTCGTCAGCCAGCGGCGCCCCATCAACGAAGTGGCGGATCTGCTCGGTCATCGGAGCATCGACACCACCGCCATCTATGTAAAGGTAGCTGTGCCGCAGCTCGCCGATGTTGCGCTTCCGTTTCCGGGAGCTGCGCGATGAGCGGCTTTCCGAAGGTACTGGCCGACAGGGTGGAGGGTTATATCGCGCTGCGGCGTTCGCTCGGCTATGCGTTCCGGAGTTCAGCGGCGATATTGCGGAAGTTGGCCCGATACGTCGCAGCCAAGGATCTCGACGGTCCGCTCACGCAGGACTTGGCACTCCGTTTCGTCCTTTCATGGGAAGGAACGGCTAACGGTCGTGCAGTTCGACATGGCGTTGTCCGCCGTTTTTGCGACTATCTCGCTATCTACGACGCGCGGACCGAAGTGCTCGATCCTCGTGCACTTCCCAGGTCGCGCGCCATTCCACCACCGCGAATCTTGAACGACGAGGAGCTCGGATCGCTCATGTCGGCGTGCCGTCGCGTTTCGCCACGATATCCCGTGCGTGGCGTGATGTTGACGATGTTGGTCGGGTTGCTGGCCAGCACCGGCCTGCGTTCCGGCGAAGCGCGTCGCCTCGACCGGACCGATGTCGACCTTGTCGACGGCATCCTGCACATCCGCAAGACCAAGTTCCGTAAAGATCGCCTGGTCCCGGTCCACACGACGACGCTGGTCGCATTACGCGCTTACGCGCGCCATCGCGATGCGGTATTTCCAGTGCCGAGAGATGCCGCATTTTTTCTTAGCTCCCGCGGCAACCGGTTGTCATCGGCAGGACTGTCCTCGGCGTTCGGCGCCGCCAGCAAGCTGGCCGGCCTCGACAGCGGCAGGGCTTTGAGGCCGCATGATTTACGGCATCGCTTCGCCGTGACCCGACTTGCCTTTTGGCATCAAGACAAGGCCGACGTGCAAGCGTTCTTGCCCTTGTTGGCAACCTACCTCGGCCATGCCCGCTACAGCGACACTGCCTACTACGTGACGGGAACGGCGGAGCTGTTGGGCATGGCGGCCGACCGCGCCTTTGCCAATGGAGATGTCGCATGAGCGCACATCCATCGCTCGCCTCGCTGCTGGAATCCTTCTTCCGTCACCGGTTGACCAAGCAAAGGAATGCAAGTCGCTCGACGATCGCCAGCTACCGCGACGCCTTGCGCTTGCTGCTCCTTTTCGCCGCTGAACGAACGGGACGAAAGCCATCTTCCTTGGCTATCGAGGACATCGACCGGGACATGATCCTCGCCTTTCTGGATGAGCTCGAGCAGAAGAGGAAGAGCTCGGTCCAGACACGCAATGCCCGCCTGACCGCTATCCGGTCATTTTTTCAGCACGTCGCTGCGAACGACCCTGCTGCGCTCGGCGTCACGCAGCGCATCTTGGCTATCCCGATAAAAAGATCGCACACCGAGATCACGCATCATCTCTCGCGCAACGAAGTTGATGCCCTGGTCAACTCGCCGGACCAACGAACGCCGCTCGGTCGCCGAGATCGAGCGCTCCTTTTGTTCATGGCCCGCACCGGGGCGCGCGTTTCCGAGGCGCTCGGCGTCAATGCGTGCGATCTTCAGCTGGAGCACCCGCGACCACAAGTGCTCCTGCGCGGCAAGGGACGCAAGGAACGGATCGTGCCGATCTCGCACGACATCGTCAAAGCGCTGAAGGCATTGATACGCGAACGTGGGATCGATCACCATGATCCTCGCCCGCTCTTCGTCGGCACGCACGGTACGCGTCTCACCCGATTCGGCGCGACGCACATTGTGCGGCGGGCTGTCGCCAGAGCCACGGCAAACATGCCGGAGCTGACGCGCAAAACCATTTCGCCCCACGTCCTTCGGCACTCTCTTGCGATGACACTGCTGCAGTCCGGGGTGGATCTGCTCACCATCCAGGCGTGGTTGGGCCATTCGCAGGTCTCCACCACACATCGCTATGCCGCCGCCGACGTCGAGATGATGCGCCGCGGGCTGGATAAGGCAGGTGTGTCAGGCAAGCTGCCAATGCGATATCAACCCAAGGACTCAGTGCTGCTGCTTCTGGAAAGCATTTAAATATTATGTGGCGGCAGATCTCACCATCGCCGCGGAATTGCCCGGACTGCGGTCGCGCCGCCACATATCTTCGTCCGACACATAAGTGTGGATTGCGTTTCAAGGTCTCCTGAACAAGAAGTGACAGACGCGGGAACCCGGATC
>PLUZ01000211.1:0-737 GCA_003162995.1 Methylocapsa sp.
CCCGGCGGCGGCGGCGTAGGCGCCCTTGCGATAGGCCCCGGTGCGCGGCCAGCCCTCGCGCGGGGCGACGAGACGCAGATCGGAGAGGCCGAAATTGGCCATCGCCCGCGCGCACATGCCAATGTTCACGGCGAGTTGCGGGCGCACCAGGATGATGGCCGGGCCGCCGCCTCGGCTTGGCTTGGTACGATTCGTTCCGGCGCCTATCATGAGCGGCCCATCTCCACAATTTTGATGCCAGCAAGCTCAAAACTGTGGTTCATGCAAGACGAGGTTCCCGCCGGCGCGAGAGGCGCCGCCTTTCAAAAAGCAAAAATGGATTTGCGTTCCTCTCGTCTTTGATTATAAAGATAAGTTGTGGCGCGTGGCCTTCGGGTTCCGCGCCCTGATTTTTTTTGGCGGCGCCATTTTCCGTTTGCTGCGGTCTCAAGCTGGAGATGACAGGGCGGGGGACTGCCTTGAACCGGGACGAGTTCCAAAGCAAGACTTCTAAAATGGCGCAACTGCAACGGGATGATTCACCACGGCAATGACCAATCCTTTGGAATTCCTTCAAGAGGTGCGCGCCGAAACCGCCAAAGTGACTTGGCCCTCGCGCAAGGAGACCATGATCACGACGGTGCTTGTTCTTTTCATGGTCCTGCTCGCCAGTCTTTTCTTTGTCGCGGTGGATTGGGCTCTCCGCCTCATTGTCACCGGTCTGCTGAGTTTGGGTCATTGAGAGCGTGATCCCAAAA
>PLUZ01000211.1:764-19097 GCA_003162995.1 Methylocapsa sp.
TTAATGTTAAGAAACAACATTAGGATCCTTCGTTAGCGAGCTATCTATTAAAGTGAGATGCAGGCTTTCGCTTGCGCACATCACCCTCTAGAACAGTTAGAGGAAGAGGTTGAAGTTTTTCCGATGAGCATGCGCTGGTATATCGTTCACGCCTATTCGAATTTCGAGAAAAAGGTCGCCGAATCCATCAAGGAGCAGGCGGCGCAGCGTGGCCTCTCGGGAAAATTCGAAGAGATTCTTGTCCCGACCGAGCATATCGTCGAGATACGCCGCGGCCGTAAGATCAATTCGGAACGCAAATTCTTTCCCGGCTATGTGCTGGTGAAATGTGATCTTTCCGACGATGTCTACCATCTGATTAAGAATACGCCGAAAGTCACTGGATTCTTGGGCGCCGACAAAAAGCCGATGCCGATTTCCGATAGCGAGGCGGAGCGCATCAAGGGTCAGGTCGCCGAGGGTGTCGACCGGCCCAAATCGTCGATCACCTTTGAAATCGGCGAAACGGTGCGGGTCGCTGACGGCCCCTTCGCTTCCTTCAATGGCATTGTCGAGGATGTCGACGAGGACCGTTCCAGGGTCAAGGTCGCGGTTTCGATCTTCGGCCGCGCGACGCCGGTGGAATTGGAATATGGGCAGGTTGAAAAAGTCTGAGAATGGATGGTTCCGGCGTCCGGCAGGTCGTGGCGCCGGATTACCAGAAATTCTTACTTTTTTCCGCGAGCTCTTGTGAAATTGGGAGAAATGCGGAATAGGGAGACTTTGAGATCACGATGATTTTGGATTGAATCCATCCAAAATCATCGCGATCGATTCTTAGAGTTTAGAGCGGGATGCCGGCGGAAAACCGGTTTCACTTTATCCTCATCCCGCTTTAGAAACTTCCATCGGCCGCACTTTGCAACCGATGGCACGAGACGTGGGAGACGGGTCCGCCATGCCTAGCGGAACCCCGCCGGACCACGACCGCAACCGCCGCGCCGCAAGGGCCGGCATTGTATGGGAGTATGGCAATGGCAAAGAAGATCACGGGCTACGTGAAGCTTCAGGTGCCGGCCGGGGCGGCCAATCCTTCGCCTCCGATCGGTCCCGCGCTCGGTCAGCGCGGCTTGAACATCATGGAATTTTGCAAGGCATTCAATGCCCGGACGGCGCAGATGGAAAAAGGGACGCCGATCCCGGTTGTGATCACAGCCTTCCAGGACCGCTCCTTCACTTTCGAGATGAAGCTGCCACCGGTTTCCTACTTTCTAAAGAAGGCCTCCGGTATCCAGTCTGGTTCGAAGACCGCCGGCCGTGGTTTCGCGGGCACGATCACGAAAGCGCAGATTCAAGAGATTGCCGAGAAAAAAATGCCCGATCTCAATTGTGCCTCGATAGAATCGGCGGCGCGAATGATTGAGGGCTCCGCCCGTTCCATGGGCCTCGAGATTGTGGGGTAGGGCGATGGCACATATCGGAAAACGCGTGCAAAAGGCGCGCGAAGGAATTGACCGGATCAAGCTTTATCCGGTCGCCGAGGCGGTTAAGCTCGTTAGGGAGCGCGCCACAACGAAATTCGATGAAACCGTCGAGATCGCGATGAATCTTGGGGTCGACCCCAAGCATGCCGATCAGATGGTGCGCGGGGTGGTCAATCTTCCGAATGGAACCGGGCGCAATCTGCGCGTCGCGGTCTTCGCGCGCGGCGCCAAGGCCGACGAGGCCACGGCAGCGGGGGCGGACATCGTCGGGGCGGAGGATCTGGTTGCCACCGTTCAAGGCGGTACCATCGCCTTCGACCGTTGTATTGCAACGCCCGACATGATGCCTCTCGTCGGCAGGCTCGGTAAGGTCTTGGGGCCGCGTGGCCTGATGCCCAATCCAAAGGTCGGTACCGTGACCATGGACATCGTGGGCGCCGTCAAGGCGTCGAAGGGCGGCGCCGTCGAGTTTCGTGTTGAGAAAGCGGGTATTGTCCAAGGGAGCGTGGGCAAAGCCTCCTTCACGCCGGAAAAACTTGTCGAAAACATCGCCGCTTTCGTGGACGCCGTGGCCAAGGCCAAGCCTCAGGGCGCCAAAGGCACGTATATCCAAAGGGTTGCGATTTCCTCGACCATGGGTCCTGGCGTCAAAATCGATCCCGCGACGATCACGGTCTGAGAGATTCGTTTCTGGATTGGTGAAAATTGTATTTCGGCTCTTGGCATGATAGACCAATGAGTTTAAATAGGGGTTTCGGGGTTGATCGGAAATAGCAGCCCCGAATCCACAAAGTTTCCGCGTTTGCGAGGTGCCTGCGAGTTTCGCTTCGGGAGCAGTTTCGTTTCCGGCGAAGGGTATTGCGTGACGCGGCGGGTAAGGCCGGAGGATAGGCGGTGACGCCTGTCCTTTCCGGCCATGTCCTGTCCGAGACTGCCGGCGTGAGGGGTCGTCCTTCTGGGTCGAACTCAAGCTTAATCTCTCGACCGCCGCTCCGGTTTCCTGCCGGAATGGCGATCTTGGGCCGGCATAGACGGGGTAACGACAAGAATTTTGGATTGCAGGAAGGCTCCGCCTTTTTTGGTTCCTTCGATTTTGGTCTACCCCACTGTCCGGCGCGGCATTTCCGTTCCGGGGACAGGCACAGCGTCGCCTCGACGGGTGGTTCGCCCCCCGTGTTGACGAGGCGGCAGATGCAGCCTGCGGGCCGGAATTCTTAGAATTTCGCGCCCGCGTAAGGAGACACACCGTGGACAGAGGGGAAAAGAAAGAGTGCGTGGCGTCCCTCGCCGATGTCTTTAAGACGACATCGGTGGTGGTTGTCGCGCATTATTCCGGCTTAACCGTGGCTCAAATGCAAGCTCTGCGCAAGCAGATGCGCGCGGCTGGTGCCGGTGTGCAAGTCGCTAAGAACCGTCTTGTTAAGATTGCTGTGCAAGGTACTGAAGTTGCTTCTATTTCCGAGCTCATGCGGGGCCCAACCCTGATCGCCTATTCGGACGATCCGGTCGCGGCACCGAAAGCTGCGGTGGCTTTCGCCAAGGAAAACGACAAGCTCGTAATTCTTGGCGGTGCCATGGGGGCGACCTCGCTCAACGTGGATGCTGTTCGCTCGCTTGCAACGCTGCCGTCCTTGGACGAACTGCGTGGCAAACTCGTTGGCATCATCGTGGCACCGGCGACGAAACTGGCGCAACTCACAACGGCGCCGGCCGCGAAGCTTGCACGCGTGTTTGCGGCCTATGGCGGAAAAGATGCCGCCTGAAGTCTTCATCTTGACGGACTTACAAATCTTTTGAACCAATCGAAAAACGCAATCGAAGGAAGAGAAAATGGCCAATCTGGAAAAGATCGTCGAGGATCTTTCGAGCCTCACCGTGCTCGAAGCCGCCGAACTCGCCAAGCTTTTGGAAGAAAAATGGGGTGTGTCCGCAGCGGCGGCGGTTGCCGTGGCGGCGGGGCCCGCGGCTGGCGGCGCAGCGGCTGCGCCAGCGGAGGAGCAAACCGAGTTCACGGTAATCCTTGCGGCGATCGGCGACAAGAAAATCGAAGTCATCAAGGAAGTGCGTGCCGTAACCGGCCTTGGCCTCAAGGAGGCGAAGGATCTGGTCGAAGCCGCGCCCAAGCCCGTCAAGGAGGGCGTGAGCAAGGAAGAGGCCGAGAAAATTAAGGCTGCGCTCGAAAAAGCGGGTGCCAAGGTGGAGTTGAAGTGATTGTGGCTTGACTGTTGCGGCGGTCCTAAGTTTCGCAAGGCGGCGGTTCCATCCTCATTTTGGGGCCGCCGCCGAGCTGAAACCTATTTCGTTTTGCAAAATCTGTTCGGACTTTCCAGCAAGTGTGTTCGCGTTGACGTGAGCGCCTGATGCTGAGGAAGGCTCTCCCCTTCCAGCGTCCCGGCTGGATGCGGGTCTCGCGAATTTCCGCTTGAGAAAATCGCTGTTTACACGAGGTGCGAGGAGCGACATGGCTCATAATATGGCGCAGACGTTCACCGGCCGTAAGCGTATTCGTAAATTTTTCGGGCATATCCGTGAAGTCGCGGAAATGCCGAACCTGATCGAAGTTCAAAAAGCTTCCTATGACCAATTCCTTCTCGTCAACGAGCCGGAAGGGGGGCGTCCAGACGAAGGATTGCAATCGGTTTTTAAGTCGGTTTTCCCGATTTCCGATTTTTCGAACACGGCTTTGCTCGAATTTGTTAAATATGAATTCGAGCCGCCGAAATATGATGTCGACGAATGCCGTCAACGCGGCATGACCTTCGCTGCGCCTCTCAAAGTGACTTTGCGCCTGATCGTGTTCGATGTCGATCCCGACACCGCCGCCAGATCGGTCAAGGACATCAAGGAGCAAGATGTCTATATGGGAGACATGCCCTTGATGACGATGAACGGCACGTTCATCGTCAACGGGACCGAGCGGGTCATCGTTTCGCAGATGCACCGTTCTCCGGGCGTGTTTTTCGATCACGACAAAGGCAAGAGTCATTCTTCCGGCAAGCTTCTGTTCGCGGCGAGGATTATTCCTTATCGCGGCTCCTGGCTTGATATTGAATTCGACGCCAAGGACATCGTCCATGCCCGTATCGACCGGCGCCGGAAAATTCCGGCGACGTCGATCCTTTATGCTCTCGGCATGGACGGCGAGGAGATTCTCTCGACTTTTTATAAGACGATCACTTATAAGCGGGACAAGGATGGCTGGCGTCTTCCCTTCGAGCCTGATCGCATGAAAGGCATGAAGGCCGCCCTCGACGTTCTTGACGCGGACACCGGCGAAGTTGTCCTCGAAGCGGGCAAGAAACTCACCGTGCGCAGCGCGCGCTTGCTCTCGGAGCGAGGCGTCAAATTTCTGCGCGCGCAGGACGAGGATCTGCACGGGCAATATATTGCCTCCGATCTTTATAACCCGGCGACCGGTGAAATCTTTGCCGAGGCAGGCGATGAGATCACCGTCAAATCACTGGCGCCTCTGATCGACGCCGGCTTCACCGAATTGCCGGTGCTCGATATCGATCACGTCAATATCGGACCCTATATTCGCAACACCCTCACCGTCGACAAGAATAGCTCCCGCGAGGAGGCGTTATTCGATATCTACCGCGTCATGCGGCCGGGGGAACCGCCGACTGTTGATACGGCGGAGGCGATGTTTCATTCGCTGTTTTTCGATTCCGAGCGTTATGATCTTTCGGCTGTCGGCCGGGTCAAGATGAACATGCGCATGGATCTCGATGCGGCGGACACGGTGCGTACCCTCCGCAAGGAGGATATTGTCGCGGTGATGCGGGCGCTTGTCGACCTGCGCGACGGCCGCGGCGAAATCGACGACATCGACCATCTCGGCAACCGCCGGGTCCGCTCGGTCGGCGAACTCATGGAGAATCAGTATCGGCTCGGCTTGTTGCGCATGGAGCGGGCGATAAAGGAGCGGATGTCTTCGGTCGATATCGATACGGTCATGCCGCAGGATTTGATCAATGCCAAACCTGCCGCGGCATCGGTGCGCGAGTTCTTCGGTTCATCGCAATTGTCGCAGTTCATGGACCAGACCAATCCCTTGTCCGAAATTACGCATAAGCGGCGGTTGTCGGCGCTCGGCCCCGGCGGTCTTACGCGCGAGCGGGCGGGCTTCGAGGTGCGCGACGTGCATCCGACGCATTACGGACGCATCTGCCCGATCGAAACCCCGGAAGGCCCGAATATCGGTCTCATAAACTCACTCGCGACTTTCGCGCGCGTCAATAAATATGGGTTCATAGAGACGCCTTACCAGCGGCTCAAGGATAGCCGCGTTACGGACGAGGTGGTTTATCTTTCGGCGATGGAGGAGGCCAAATATTACGTCGCGCAGGCGAATGCACCGCTCGACGCTGAGCGGGCACTGACCGAGGATCTTGTTGTGTGCCGGCACTCGGGCGACGTCGTCATGGTCCCGCGCGAACGCGTCGATTTCATGGATGTTTCGCCAAAGCAGCTCGTATCGGTCGCCGCCGCCTTGATCCCCTTCCTTGAGAACGACGACGCCAACCGCGCGCTCATGGGCTCCAATATGCAGCGCCAGGCCGTGCCGCTCGTTCGGGCCGACGCTCCGCTTGTCGGCACTGGCATGGAATCCGTCGTCGCACGGGATTCCGGCGCCGCCATCGCGGCGCGGCGCACCGGGTTCATCGACCAGGTCGATGCGACGCGCATCGTGGTCCGGGCTACCGAGGAAACCGACGCCGGCAAGCCCGGAGTTGATATCTACCGGATGATGAAGTTCCAGCGCTCGAACCAATCGACCTGCATCAACCAGAAACCGCTGGTGCGCGTCGGCGATTATGTGCGCAAGGGCGATATCATCGCCGACGGCCCCTCGACCGACCTCGGCGATCTGGCGCTTGGCCGCAACGTCCTCGTCGCCTTCATGCCTTGGAATGGGTATAATTTCGAGGATTCGATCCTTCTCAATGAGCGAATCGTCAAGGATGATGTTTTTACCTCGATTCACATTGACGAATTCGAGGTGTTGGCGCGCGACACGAAGCTCGGTCCGGAGGAAATCACCCGCGATATTCCGAATGTGTCGGAAGAGGCCTTGAAGAATCTTGACGAGGCCGGGATCGTTTATATCGGCGCCGAGGTCCAGGCGGGCGACATTCTCGTCGGCAAGATAACCCCGAAAGGCGAAAGCCCGATGACGCCGGAAGAAAAGCTTCTGCGCGCGATCTTCGGCGAGAAGGCCTCCGATGTCCGCGATACGTCTTTGCGGGTGCCGCCCGGCGTGCAAGGCACGATCGTCGAAGTGCGCGTCTTCAACCGGCATGGCGTTGATAAGGACGAGCGTGCCCAAGCCATCGAGCGCGAGGAGATCGAGCGTCTCGCGAAGGACCGCGACGATGAGTTAGCGATCCTCGACCGCAACGTTTATGCGCGTCTCATGGACGTGCTCGCGGGCAAGAAAGCGATCGCCGGGCCGAAGGGGTTTAAGCGCGATACCAAGCTCACCAAGGAGATCATCGACGATTACCCGCGCTCGCAGTGGTGGATCTTCGCAGTCGAGAACGACCGGACGATGGCCGAGCTCGAAGCCATGCGCAAGCAATATGACGAAGCCAAGAAGGGCCTTGAGAGCCGCTTTCTCGACAAGGTCGAAAAATTGCAGCGCGGCGATGAATTGCCGCCCGGCGTCATGAAGATGGTGAAAGTCTTCGTGGCGGTGAAGCGCAAGATTCAGCCTGGCGACAAGATGGCCGGGCGCCACGGCAACAAGGGCGTCGTATCCAAGATCGTGCCGCAAGAAGATATGCCCTTCCTCGCCGACGGGCAGCCGGTGGATATCGTCTTGAACCCGCTTGGCGTGCCCTCCCGCATGAATGTCGGGCAGATCCTCGAAACCCATCTCGGCTGGGCCTGCGCCGGACTTGGCAAGCAAGTCGGCGAAACGGTGAATGCCTATTTGAGGGACAAGAACACAAAGCCGCTGCGTGACAAATTGATCGAGATTTATGAAGCCAAGACGGAAATCATGGAACTTGACGACGAGGCGGTTGTCGAACTTGGCGAAAACTTGCGCCGCGGCGTGCCGATCGCAACGCCGGTTTTCGATGGCGCGCGGGAAAAGGATATCGTGGACATGCTGGAGCAGGCCGGTCTCGATAGCTCTGGCCAGGTGACACTCTATGACGGACGCACCGGCGAAGCCTTCGATCGTAAGGTGACTGTTGGCTATATCTATATTCTGAAGCTTCATCACCTTGTCGACGACAAGATCCACGCGCGTTCGATCGGCCCATATAGTCTCGTCACCCAGCAGCCGCTCGGTGGCAAGGCGCAATTCGGTGGCCAGCGCTTCGGCGAGATGGAGGTCTGGGCGCTCGAAGCTTATGGCGCTGCCTATACGCTGCAAGAGATGCTTACCGTGAAATCCGATGACGTTGCCGGCCGCACCAAGGTTTATGAATCGATCGTGCGGGGCGACGATGCTTTTGAATCGGGCATTCCCGAAAGCTTCAATGTGCTCGTCAAGGAGATGCGTTCGCTTTGTCTCAATGTCGAACTTACCCAGACAGCGAAACTGCAAAGCCAATTGCCCCCGGCCGAGGCGGCAGAATAGAGCGGATAGTTGAAACCGCCCTGCGGGAATGGCCCGCGGGCGTTGGCTTTTCATATTTCCGGCAAGGGGCCTTTGACCGGCACCGCGCAGGCCCAAGCATCAGGAGATGGCAATGAATCAAGAGGTCATGAATCTCTTCAGTCCGGCCGTGCAACCGCAGGCGTTCGATCAGATCCAGATTTCGATCGCGAGCCCGGAGAAGATTCTATCCTGGTCCTTCGGCGAAATTAAGAAGCCGGAGACAATCAATTACCGCACGTTCAAACCCGAACGCGATGGCTTGTTTTGCGCCCGGATTTTCGGTCCGATCAAGGATTACGAGTGCTTGTGCGGCAAATACAAGCGGATGAAATACAAGGGCGTCATCTGCGAGAAATGCGGCGTCGAAGTTACATTGTCGCGGGTACGGCGCGAGCGCATGGGGCATATTTCGCTCGCGGCGCCGGTCGCGCATATCTGGTTTCTGAAGTCCTTGCCTTCGCGCATCGGGCTGCTCCTCGACATGACGCTGAAGGACATCGAACGCATCCTTTATTTCGAATCCTATATCGTGCTCGATCCGGGTTTGACGCCGCTCAAGGACCGCCAGCTTCTCAATGAAGAAGATTATCTGCGAGCGCAGGATGAATATGGCCAAGATTCCTTCACCGCCCTCATCGGCGCCGAAGCGATTCGTGAAATTCTGCGTAACATGGATCTTAAGCATATCGCCGAAGGACTCAAGGTCGAGATCGCCGAATCGACGACGGATCTCAAGCCGAAGAAACTCGCCAAGAGGTTGAAGATCATCGAGGCTTTCATGCATTCTGGCAACAAGCCCGAATGGATGATTCTCACGGAAGTCCCGGTCATTCCGCCTGACCTTAGGCCACTTGTGCCGCTCGATGGCGGCCGCTTTGCGACCTCGGATCTCAACGACCTTTACCGGCGTGTGATCAACCGCAACAATCGTTTGAAACGGCTCATTGAATTGCGCGCGCCGGACATCATCGTGCGCAACGAGAAGCGGATGCTGCAAGAGGCCGTCGATGCTTTGTTCGACAATGGCCGCCGCGGCCGCGTCATTACTGGCGCCAACAAGCGGCCCTTGAAGTCGCTCGCCGACATGCTGAAGGGCAAACAAGGCCGGTTCCGCCAAAATCTGCTTGGCAAGCGCGTCGATTATTCCGGCCGCTCCGTCATTGTGGTTGGGCCTGATCTCAAACTGCATCAATGCGGCCTGCCGAAAAAGATGGCGCTCGAACTCTTTAAGCCCTTCATTTATTCGCGTCTCGACGCGAAGGGCCTATCGGCGACCGTCAAACAGGCAAAAAAGCTGGTTGAAAAGGAGAAACCGGAAGTCTGGGATATTCTCGACGAAGTCATTCGTGAGCATCCGATCATGCTGAACCGGGCGCCGACTCTGCACCGTCTTGGCATTCAGGCCTTCGAACCGAAGTTGATCGAGGGCAAGGCCATCCAATTGCATCCGCTCGTCTGCGCGGCATTCAATGCCGATTTCGATGGGGACCAGATGGCGGTGCATGTACCGCTTTCGCTCGAGGCGCAACTCGAAGCACGTGTGCTGATGATGTCGACCAACAATATTTTGCATCCGGCCAATGGTCAGCCGATCATCGTGCCATCCCAGGATATCGTGCTTGGTCTTTATTATGTTTCGTTAATGCGCGACGGCGACATTGGTCAGGGGATGGCATTCGCCAACATCGGTGAGATCGAACATGCCTTGCAAGCCAAGGCGGTTACCCTGCACTCGCGGATCAAGGGGCGGGCATGGACCTTCGATGGTGAGGGCCAGCGCGTGCAGAAGATTTTCGAGACTACGCCTGGCCGGATGATCCTTGGCCAATTGCTGCCGCACCATGTCAAGATTCCCTTCGATGTCGTGAATAAGCTCATGACGAAGAAGGAGATTTCGAACATGATCGACATCGTCTACCGCAATTGCGGTCAGAAGGAGACGGTCATCTTTTGCGACCGGATCATGGCGCTCGGCTTTCGTGAGGCGTTCAAGGCCGGTATTTCCTTCGGTAAGGACGACATGGTCGTTCCGGAAACCAAGCCGCGCATTATCGCTGAGACAAGTGCGCTCGCGAAGGAATATGAGCAGCAGTATAATGACGGGCTGATCACGCAGGGCGAAAAATATAATAAGGTCGTCGATGTCTGGATGAAATGTTCGGACAAGCTGGCCGAGGAAATGATGTTGCGGATTTCGTCCGTTCAAAAGGATGAGAACGGCCGCGACAAACCGATCAACTCCATCTACATGATGTCGCATTCCGGCGCGCGGGGATCGCCGACCCAGATGAAGCAGCTTGCCGCGATGCGCGGCTTGATGGCGAAGCCTTCGGGCGAGATCATCGAAAGCCCGATCATCTCCAACTTCAAGGAAGGGCTCACCGTGCTCGAGTATTTCAACTCGACCCATGGCGCCCGTAAAGGCCTCGCCGATACGGCTCTGAAGACCGCGAATTCCGGCTATCTGACCCGCCGTCTCGTCGATGTCGCGCAGGATTCGATCATCACTATGGTCGATTGCGGCTCCACGAATGGCATCCGCATGCGCGCCATCATTGACGCCGGCCAGATCGTCGCGTCGCTCGCTACGCGTATTCTCGGACGGACGGCGGCCGAGGACTTGAAGGAAGCCGACGGCGAGATCATCGTCCATGCGGGCGAGATGATCCAAGAATGGCACATCGACCGCATCAACGCTGCCGGCATCCAGGAAGTGAAGATCCGCTCGGTGCTNNTCGGCGAGCCGGGCACCCAGCTCACCATGCGCACATTCCACATCGGCGGCGCCGCGCAGATCGCCGATCAATCCTTCATCGAATCCAATTTTGATGGGGTGGTGAAGGTCCGCAACCGCCATCTCGCCCGCAATAGTGAGGGCGATCTGATGGTCATGGCACGCAATGTCGCGATCGTCGTCGAGGGGCCGGATGGCACGGAACGCGCGGTCCATCGGATCCAATATGGCGCCAGGCTCAAGGTCGACGAGGGTGATAAGGTCAAGCGGGGCCAGCGGATTGCCGAATGGGATCCCTATACGAGGCCGATTCTGACCGAGATCGACGGAACGGTTGCTTTCGAGGATCTCGTCGAAGGCGCCTCTATGACGGAGACCGTCGACGAAGCAACGGGCATCGCCAAACGCCTGGTCATGGATTGGCGCCTCAACCAGCGCTCCGTGACATTGAAGCCCGCGATTGTGATCAAAAGCGCGGACGGCAAGATCGGTAAGCTGCTACGCGGCGGCGAAGCGCGTTATGCGCTTCCGGTCGATTCGATCATCGGTGTCGATCCGGGCGCGCAGATCAAGGCTGGCGACATCATTGCACGTATCTCAATGGATTCGGCGAAGACGCGCGACATCACCGGTGGTCTGCCGCGTGTCGCCGAACTCTTCGAAGCGCGCCGGCCGAAGGATCACGCAATTATCGCCGAGAGCTCCGGCACCGTGCAATTTGGACGCGATTACAAGAACAAGACGCGCATTGCAATCATCCCCAATGAAGCAGGTGCGGAGCCGGTCGAATATCTGATTCCGAAAGGCAAGCACATCCACCTTCAAGACGGCGATGTCGTCGAAAAGGGCGATTATATTGTCGATGGGAATCCGGCGCCGCATGATATTTTGGCGATCAAGGGGGTCGAGGAACTCGCCGCTTATCTTGTCAACGAGATTCAGGAAGTCTATCGTTTGCAAGGTGTCAGCATCAACGACAAGCATATCGAGGTGATTGTCCGGCAGATGCTGCAGAAGGTCGATATCGTCGATCCCGGCGACACCGAGTTTCTGCCCGGCGAGCAGGTCGATCAGGTCGAGCTTGATGAGGCCAATGCCGAGGCGATCGCGGCCAGAAAGAAGCCGGCCTCGGGGACTCCAGTCCTCCTCGGGATCACCAAGGCGTCATTGCAGACACGCTCGTTCATCTCGGCTGCCTCCTTCCAGGAGACGACTCGCGTGTTGACCGAGGCGGCGGTCAACGGCAAAACCGATACTTTGGAAGGCTTGAAGGAAAACGTCATCGTCGGCCGCCTCATCCCAGCTGGGACCGGTGCCGCGATGGCCAAACTTCGCCGCGTTGCAAACATGCGGGATGAAATGATTTTGGCGCAGAAAGCGGAAAGCGCGGCAGCGGCCGGGCCAATGCCCTTGCTGGCCAAGCCTGACGCGCCGGCGGCCATGCCCTCTGTGGAGACGCCAAGTGACGTTCCCGCAGGTGAATAATAGACCGGCTTGATTTTGTTGGTTCCTTTTGACTAGAGCGCGTCCCGATCAAATGAGACCACATGATCGGGACGCGCTCTAGGACTTCAGGAGGCAGTAATTTGGCCGGACCGCACGCACCGAGCACGAGACTTGAAGCTCAAGTGGCTTTTGCTCATACAGGGATCGGCAGGGGCATCGCGCGATGAGCGAAGTCACGGCTGGGGCTCTTGTGCTGTTCTCCGGCGGCCAGGATTCGACGACTTGTCTTGCCTTGGCGCTCGACCGTTATGAACGGGTCGAGACGGTTGGTTTCGATTACGGGCAAAGGCATAGAGTCGAACTCGACCAGCGCGCCGTGCTCCGTGAATCGCTGCGCCAGAATTTCCCCGCTTGGCGCGAGCGGCTCGGCGATGACCATCTCATCCGTATCGAGGCCTTGGCCAAAATCTCCACGACGGCGATGACCCACGATGTCGCGATCGTGGCTGACGGGCGCGGCCTGCCCAATACATTCGTGCCAGGCCGCAATCTCGTCTTCCTTACTCTGGCGGCTGCGATTGCCTACAGGCGCGGCTTCAAGCACATTATCGGCGGCATGTGCGAAACGGATTTCTCCGGCTATCCAGATTGCCGCGACGATACGGTCAAAGCCATGCAGCTTGCTTTAAATCTCGGCATGGACACCCGTTTTGTCGTGGAAACACCTTTGATGTGGCTCGATAAAGCAGCAACCTGGCGCCTTGCGCAAACGCTCGGCGGGGCTGCCCTCGTCGACCTCATCCTGGAGGCCACTCACAGCTGCTATCTCGGCGAGCGCGCCATCCGGCATGAGTGGGGCTATGGTTGCGGGACTTGTCCTGCTTGCCGGCTCCGCGCCGAAGGCTGGCGGAAATACATGGCGTCATTGGAAAACCCCGTGCCGGCTTCACGCAATGACACGGTTGGACTTCCGTGAGGTTCGGCATGCCGTGATTGCAAAATCCACTCGCCATCGCGTTATTATGCTGCAGCCGCTTTTTCCGCACGATGGCCCATTGCGGCAAGAATTGTTTCGCGCGCAAGTTCCGCCGTGGGAATATGCTCCCGCGCGCCAATCTGGTTGATGAGGCCGAGTGCCGCCTCGACAGCATCGAGCGCCTCGTCCAGCACTCGCCGGTCGCGCGTCCGGTTCCATAACATTCCAAGTGTATAGGCAAGGTTGATATTTATCTTGGCGGTGTCGAACGGCGAGTCCTCCGCCGGCCGGGCCTTGAGCGCGTCGCGATAGGCCGAGGCCGCGTCTTCCAGCATGGCATTATTGTTTTCGCGTTCGGCGATCTCGACGAGCGCATTGCCGAGGTTGGCGTTTGTGGTCGCCCAGCTGCTGGATGGAGCGAGATCACGGCATCGCTCTTCCAAGGCCGCTTGATAGGCTGCCACCGCCTGATGCAGAAGGCCAGTACCGGTCTCGCTCTCGCCGAGGGTCTCGAGTGCTTTGCCAAGATTGTTTTGGGTCGTCGCCCAATCGAGCGGCACTAGCTTCCGGTCAAGGCCGTCGAGAGCCTCGCGATAGGCCTTGACGGCCTCCTTGAGACGTTCGCCATCGCCTTCCTCAACCCCCAAAACAGCAAGTATGTCGCCGAGGCGGTTACATGCCTGCGCCCGTTCGAATGGCGCGTTTTCCTTAGTGCATTCCGCGAGCGCGGCGCGATAGGCCTCGGCCGCTTGGCGTAACCGTTCCGGGTCATTTTCCTGTTCGCCGAGGCGCTGCAAGGCATTGCCAAGATGATTTTGTGCTTTCGCCCAATCGAGCGGAGTACGATCGAGAGTCCATTCCTCGAGGGCGGCGAGATAGGCCTCGACCGCTTCCCGCAGCGGCTTAGAGTCCTTATTGCTTTCACCAAGCAGCAAAAGTGCGTCACCGAGATTGAGCTTCGTCTCGGCCCAATCAAGCGGCGATTGTTCGCGTCCGACGAGGCCGAGTGCGCGATGGTAGATTTCAATGGCAAGAAGCATATTCTCGCGCGTGCCAAATTGGCGGCCGTCCTCGCATAGCTCACGTGCCTGCGCGATCAGGAACCGCCAGGCGTCGTTGCCGCCAGCATCCGCGACTAGCGCCCCTGCGTTGGCGTATTTTTGCGCGGCAGCGCAAAACTGCAACTGAATATGGTCGATCATTGCCTCTCTTGCGTAGAATTCGGCTTCTTCGTGGCATGTCGCCGTGGGAAACATCCAGCGCGCCTCCCGGCCCCGCCTGAGCACCTCGCTCGCGGAATAGAAATCGCCGCTGTCGACACACGCCAAGGCTTCCGAACAGATTTGCTCATGTCCCGGTCCTCCGTCGTGCCAATTGGCGAGGCTCGCCCGCAGGGCTTCCAATTGCTCGGCTGCCACCAACAGGCGGTTCGGAATTTCGGCGTCAGAAACGCTGGCATCGATAAGCTTAGCGAGAAGTGTTTGCAGAGGAGCGAGAGGAACAGATTTCGATTGTGCGCTCGCAACAAGGTCCTTAACGAATGCCATCAACATAGGATCGTCCAGATCACCGCGTTCCGGGCTGGATTCTCCGCTTTGATCAGCGATAAGGGGGAGGATTTTCTCCTTTATTTTTTTTGATTTAAAGTGATTTATAGATATGAATACGCAAAAAAATAAAACAGTAAATGTAACAATTCCACTTAATACCATAATTTCATGATTTATTTTTGCGCTTAAAATCTGAGAATTCGCTTCTATAAAGCCAAAATAGCCGCGCACTTAAATCCCCTACGAATTTTAATATTCAATCAATACAGAAAACGATCTAAAATTACCGGATAGCAAATTAAAAAACTCTATGAACAGTTTCTTGTTTGAAGCGTGTTCATTTGCCGAAAATCGTATCCGATTATGGTTTCAGACGATGCCACCTGACGTCCCCGACCTCGCCGCATACCAGCGAAGCGCGATGCTCCCGTTGCGGGCAGGACGATGCGGCTAAGACGAAATCGCCGGTTCGGCTGTTGCAGATACGCAACATTGGCACGATTTATACTGAGGAGGTCTCAAATATATGCATAAATATTATGATTTTAACGATCTGTTGGATATGGTCATTCAAAATTATGGTCAATGATGCGCTGGATCGCCAAACCAGATCGACAACCATTCTAGTCTAGTAGCAAGACAAAAATTAGCCAGCCGCCAGCTCTACCGGACGGTTTCCGCTGATGCTGAAAACATGAATTGAGGGTGGTTATGAGCCGTGCATTGCGACATTGGGCCTTGGCGATGATCGCCGTTCTCGCCGTGACCCCTGTTGCCGCAGCGGACATGGCTACACCGGTAGAATCGTCGCCAACCACGCCGCCAAGCTTCTATGTTCATGCGGGAGCTTCCGGCATTTTCTTTCAGACCAATGCCCAGGCAACCGGCGGTGGCTTATTTACGACAACGAACATAGCTATCCGGCCGGTTTATACTGTGACTTTGGAAGCGGGCTATTTCATCACACCCAATGTCGCCATCGCTCTATCCTCGGGCGTGCCGCCGATCGAGCATCTCAAGGCAATTGGGCTCCCCTCGGAGCCCACTTATGGCTCGAACCTCCTAGGCAGTACGCGCGGCGGCGCTGTTATGTTCCTTCTTCAATATCATTTGACCCAATTCGGCGCCCTTCAACCCTATGCCGGCATCGGGCCCGGCTATGTGCTCAATTTCGGCAATATCAGCGACGGAATTCTCACAAATTGGGGCTTCGATCAGAATTTCGCGCTAGCTCTCCAGGCCGGGACAGATTGGATGCTGACTCCCAATTGGGGCGTCTTCGTCGATGGCAAGAAACTTTTCTTTTCCACCAATGCGCAAGGATTCGCGTTTCCGGGAAATGTCCCGGATCGCACCCATGTAACGCTCGATCCATGGGTCGCGACCGTTGGCATTACCTTCAAGTACTAGCCGGACGTGTCAGTATATTCGTGATAAAAGATCAAGATGTTTCAAAAGCTCGTTTAGGCGAGCCTTAGACGCCTGCTGCGGCAGGGCATCTGAGATCCAGCCGCCTGTTTTTCCTGAGCTGTGACTTGGATGGGAGCAGTCTAACTTTCCCGCTGCCCGCCCCATATGGCGAGGTATTCTCCCTCACCTGTGTTGATGTACGCCTCCACTCCCTTTCCGCCATGGATAATGCGCGTTTGGCGGAAAGGGCAGGCTCCAGACGCGATCTGTGCGATCAGAACAGGTGGTGGAATACAAAGAAGAGGAACGCCGACAGACCCATCGCACAGGGCAGGGTCAACACCCAGGCGAGAGCGATGCTGCGGATCGTCGACATTTGCACGCCGGACCCATTGGCCGCCATCGTACCCGCGACGCCGGATGAGAGCACATGGGTCGTCGAGACCGGCAGGCCAAAACTGTCCGCCGCAGCAATCGTTCCCATCGCGACGATTTCGGCTGCCGCGCCCTGGCCATAGGTCAGATGCTCCTTGCCGATTTTCTCGCCGACGGTAACAACGATGCGTTTCCATCCGATCATGGTGCCAAGCCCAAGCGCGAGGGCGACCGACACTTTCACCCAGTTCGGAATGAATTTGGTCGCATTGTCGAGGCTCTTTTTGTAGGCAGTAAGCGTTGCAGCATCCTGCTTTGAAAGCTCGCTCCCCTTGTCCTTTTCCAAGAAGCGGATCGCTTCGGACGCGAGATACATGTCATTGCGGGTATTGCCGACCTGCGCCGCCGGGATTTTCGCGAGCGTGCCGTAGGATTGGACCTGGTTCGCAATGTCGCGGATGAGCACGGCAAGCGACGGATAAGTACCCTCATTGATTTGGTTCGAGGTTATATAAGCGGTGACCGCCGGGCGCGGATCGCCGAGGACGTCATAGCCCGCCGCCTTGGCCTCGACGACCTTGGAGGCGGCCAAGGAGTCTTGCACGAAATTTGGCACGTAAGCAGCCGGCAGCGTCCGGTTTAAGGCATAGGCGGTTGGCACCGTGCCGATCAGGATCAGCATGATGAGGCCCATGCNNTTTTGCCCGTCGTTCGAGCCATGTGCGAAGGAGACACCGGCGGAGGTGAAAATGAGCAGCGCGCGAATCCACCACGGCGGTGCGGTCTTGCCCTTCGGCTCGCCATAGAGTTCAGGCTTGCGAATGATCAATTTCATGAGAAGGAGAAGGATCGCAGCGCAGACGAAACCAACGATCGGGGAAAGCAAAAGCGCATAGCCGATCTCGATCGCCTTACCCCAATCCACTCCGGACGTTCCGTCGCGCCCGCGCATTAGCGCGTTGGCAACGCCGACGCCAATGATGGAGCCGACCATGGTATGCGAGCTCGAGGCCGGCAGACCCAGCGACCAGGTACCCAGGTTCCACAAGATGGCGGCGATGAGCAGCGCANNACGCCAATGATGGAGCCGATCATTGTATGCGAACTCGATGCCGGGAGGCCAAGCCACCATGTGCCCAAATTCCAGATGATCGCAGCAATCAGCAACGCGAAGACCATGGCGAATCCGGCTTCGGAGCCGACTTGAAGAATTAATTCGACCGGCAACAGCGAAACAATTGAGAATGCGACCGCGCCGCTCGAGACCAGAACCCCGAAGAAGTTGAAGAAACCCGACCAAACCACCGCAACGGGAGCCGGAAGCGCGTGCGTGTAGATAACCGTTGCGACCGCGTTCGCCGTATCGTGAAATCCGTTGACGANNCGAAGCCGAGCGCGATCAGCAAAGCAACGGCGAGCAGGAGAAATGGCAATATGCTCGCGACGGGGGTCCCCGACGTCGAAATATCGCTGTAAATGTTATACGCGGTAAAGAAGAGCCCGAGAGCCATGATGGCGAGGAAAATCAGGATTGTCCGGATTCCCATCGGCTGATCGAGATGCGGCTTCGGGCTTTCGGCCTGCGTGGATGCGATGTCTTTCGAGGAAATGGCCGTCATTGGAACGCCTCTATTGGGGTCTGTTACGGCTAGGGGCTACCCGTGACGGGCGTGTGACGAAACCGCCCGCAGACGCCTCCCTAAACTTCGCGCTCCGCAGTTTCTACATTCGCCGGAAGTATCGTGCAAGCATTTAGAAGATGA
>PLUZ01000070.1 GCA_003162995.1 Methylocapsa sp.
AAACCGGCGCCATTTTGATCGAGCCGATTCAAGGCGAGGGTGGCATCCGCGCCGCGCCGCCTCACTTTTTACGGGCGCTGCGTGATCTTTGCGACACGCATGGTCTGCTTCTGATGTTCGACGAGGTGCAGACCGGTGTCGGCCGAACCGGCAAGCTTTTTGCCTATGAACTGTTTGGCGTCGTGCCGGATATCATGGCGATCGCCAAGGGCATTGGCGGCGGATTTCCGCTTGGCGCCTTTCTTGCGACAAGGGACGCGGCGAGGGGGATGACCGTCGGCACGCATGGCACGACATTTGGCGGCAACCCGCTCGCCGCGAGCATTGGCAATGCCGTGCTCGATGTCGTGCTGGCGCCGGGTTTTATCGAGCGTGTCGGCTTGCTCGGTTTACGGCTCAAACAAGACCTCGCCGGTTTGCAGGAAAGGCATTGCGGGATCATCTCCGGGATTCGCGGCGAAGGGCTGATGCAAGGCATCGCCTTGCATGTCCCGGTCAATGATTTTGCCGCCGCCGCGCGGGCCGAAGGACTCCTTGTCATTCCGGCCGCCGAAAATGTCGCGCGGCTTTTGCCGCCGCTCATCATTGGCGAGGCGGAGATTTCCGAAGCCATCGCGCGTTTTGACGCCGCTTGCCTTCGGCTGGAAGGCCGTAGGCCGGAAACCACGGCGGCAAAGCCGAGCGGGACGGCCGGATGAGCAGGCGCGAGGGCCAAGGCGCATCCCCTATTTTGCGGCACTTCCTTGATCTTTCAGAGGTTCCGGCGGCTGACCTGCGGCAGATTCTCGACGCTGCGATGAGGATCAAGGCGGTCCGCCGCAAGGGAGAGAGTTCGCCCGTACGGCCTCTCGCGGGCAAGGTTCTGGCGATGATTTTCGACAAACCCTCGACCCGCACGCGCGTATCCTTCGACCTCGCGATGCGCGAACTCGGCGGCGAAACGATCATGCTGACCGGCCAGGAAATGCAGCTCGGCCGGGGTGAGACCATCGCCGACACCGCACGCGTCCTATCGCGTTTTGTCGACGCGATCGTGATTCGCATCCTCGACCATTCCGCCATGCTCGAACTCGCCCGTCACGCCGATGTGCCGGTCATCAATGGTTTGACGAAGCGTTCGCATCCCTGTCAGGTGATGGCGGACATTTTGACTTTCGAGGAAGTGAAAGGTCCGATTAAGGGGCGCACGGTCGCCTGGAGCGGCGACGCCAACAACGTGCTCGCGAGCTGGATCCATGCCGCGCAACGGTTCGATTTTTCGTTTCATGTCGCAACCCCAACCGGGCTCGATCTGCAACCCGGACTTCTCGATTGGGCGCGCCGTTCGGGCGCCCGTCTGGAGCTCATCCGCGATCCCTATAAGGCGGTAAAGGGAGCCGACGCGGTCGTCTCGGATTGCTGGGTCTCGATGGGCGATGTTGACGAGGCTTTCCGCCACGAATTGCTCGCCCCCTACCAAGTCAATGCGAAACTCATGGCTTGCGCGAACAAGGACGCGATCTTCATGCATTGCTTGCCGGCCCATCGCGGCGAGGAAGTGACCGACGATGTGATCGACGGTCCGCAATCCGTCGTTTTCGATGAGGCCGAAAACCGGCTGCATGCGCAAAAAGGCATCCTTGCCTGGTGTTTCGGAGCGATCGAGGAATGACGATCCAAGCTTCGAGAGGACCGGTGGCGCGTCCGGTTTCCGACGAAGTGCGCGACGATGCCGTGGTGCCTTTTGCGGTCGAGCCGCTCGATGTGCGCGGCCGCGTGGTGCGCCTCGGCGCGACGATCGACCATATCCTCGCCAAGCATGGTTATCCAACGCCAGTGGCGCGGCTTGTCGGCGAAGCCTGCGTGCTGACCGTGCTGCTTGCGACATCGCTCAAGATCGAAGGCCGGTTTCAACTGCAAACGCGCGGCGACGGCGCCATTGGCATGCTGGTCGTTGACTTCGATACGCCAGACCGTTTGCGCGCGCTTGCGCGGTTCGATGCCGATAAGCTCGGCGCCCGCTTGCGAGCATGCGATCTCCTCGGCACCGGCCATCTGGCGGTGACCGTCGAACAAAGCGATGGCACATCGCGATACCAAGGGATCGTTTCCTTGCAGGGGCAGGGATTGGAGGATGCCGCTCGGCAATATTTCGACCAGTCCGCGCAGATTCCAACACGAGTGCGTCTCGCCGTTGCGGAAAATGTGACCGGCGCTGGTGTTCAATGGCGCGCGGGCGGTGTCATGACACAATTTCTGCCGCGTTCACCGGAACGCCGGTACCGCGCCGATCTCGATCCGGGCGATGCCCCCGGCGGGCTCACAATGGCAACGCCGCCAGCCGACGACGCCTGGATCGAAGCCGAGGCGCTCCTCGCCACGATCGAGGATCACGAACTCGTCGATCCGGCCCTGTCGAGCGAAAGGCTGCTTTACCGGCTGTTTCACGAGCAAGGCGTGACGGTATTCCCGGCGCAAGACGTTCGCGATGCCTGCCGTTGCTCGAATGAGCGGATCGAGGCGATGCTGCGCCGGTTCACGCCGCTTGAGCGCCGCGACATGACTGGCGACGATGGATTGATCGGCGTGACGTGCGAATTTTGCTCGACATATCGCGCCTTCGATCCGGCAAGTTTTGAATCCTAGTCGGCGGGTTGGCCCGTCAGGAGCGCGGGCCGCGGCTATGGGAAATGGTCGATTGTACTGCCTTGCCTCGCCTTAATGTTCGTGGCTTGTTTTTGACACTCTAATCGCAGCCACGCATTCTCCCTCTCGACA
>PLUZ01000034.1 GCA_003162995.1 Methylocapsa sp.
CCGGCCACGCTCGATGAAGGCGCGGCCGTCAGTATCGTTTTCCAACGCCGAATAGGCGCGGCCCTTCTCGCCGTCGCGGGTCACGCCATCGCGTTCGAGATAGCGCAGATGGGCATCCGCCGCCTTGCTCGTCGTGCCTCGCATCTTCGGGCCGCGTGATCCGCGCTGAGGGTTGAGTTTGACTACCAGCGCCTTGACGATGACCCGCCGCGAGCGAAACCGGCCGGCGGAGTCTCGCTGCCAGCCGCCACCATCCTTTGGGAAGGATGCCACCACCTTCGCGCCCCGGCCTCGAGCGTTGAACCGGNNTCCCTGGCCGATCCGATTGGGGTTGCCGCCAGCCTTGCGAACGGCGATCTCGACCTGCCGGACAAAGGGCGGCGAGCGAGGGTTGACGCCCGTTCCGCAGCTTCGGGACCGCCCCGTCTTGATGCGGAAATCGTCTCTGTGATCGCCTGCCATAAAGGCAGGATTGGCAGCAGATTCAGCATCCGCAAGATGTCGCGGACGCCGATCGTGGTGAAGCGTAAAAATACTTGCAGTAACGTAGAAACGGCAGAGTGCACCTCCCGATGGTGCCAGAGCTTATCGTTTGTGATCAAATGGATAGCGGATGGAGCGCCACTCGCCGCAACTTTCAGAGTGCCGCGATAGTGCCGCTGAGAGGTGCTAAAACCGATGTGCAGACAAATACTTGCGAGCNNGCGAGGGGCGAACGAAAGTTCGCTTTATCTTGCCCTCAACCTACACTTCGCCGAAACCGCGCCACACTACACATTACGACTCAACATGATTCGAAAGAAATTGTTTTCACTATAGCGCGTCAATTGCGCCGTAGACCGCACGAGTGAAAGACTTGAGCCTCTCGCCAACGCGTCGAAAAGTAGGTGGCCGGATGAAGGGTGAAATGCGCGATNNATATTTGAAGCGCAGGAATCTTGTCGGTCATTGAGTCGACTAATCGTGACGACATCACATCGAAAGGTGCGCTCGTGACATCGATTGGTGGCGCTTCTGTCGCATGATTCCTGATATGAAACAAGCAATAGGTAGGGCGACGGAACGCTGATCCAACCGTGGTTTGGTCGCGGGCCAGACAATTAATTCGCGCGGCGGCGATTTCCCTTCCGGCCGCCGCAATACGTCTACATCCGCGAAGCAATAGGGCAGGCTGGGAGAGGGAGGGAGCAGCGAGATGGGTTGATCATCGTATCTCGCGTGATCAATCGAAATACGTGATTTTTGACGGATTTGAGCTGCGGCTCTCCACAAAGGCCCGCGGCAGGATCACCCGCGCGATTAACCCATGGGGTTCGCGATCCAGCAATTGCAAGGTACCGCCCACCTCTTCTACGAGCGTCCTCACGATCGATAGTCCGAGGCCAAATCCGCCGTGCTCATTCATATTTCGGGCGGGTTGACCTCGGACAAACGGTTCGATGACGCGCGCCTTGTCCTGCGCCGAAATTCCCGGCCCTTCATCCATCACATCAATTTGAACGACATCAGCCGACGGCTCCTCGACAGCGACAACGACTTTTCCCGCATATGTAATGGCGTTCTCGATAAGATTATTGAANNCTCGAATCATCTGATGTTTACCGCCCCGATAAGTCACGTCGCGACCAAGATCCACGAATTGGTCCGACACTGTTTGCAAGACGCTGTCGAGATCGATGAGACTTTGTTCGGGCGTCTTGCGCGCTTGACGAAGGTGCTGCAAATTCTTGTAAAGCATTGAGTCCATCAGTTCGATGTCCTGGAGCATCTTGGTTCGCAACATCTCGTCATCAATGAATTCCGCTCTCAAGCGCATTCTCGTGATAATTGTTCTCAGATCGTGGCTGACCGCAGCAAGAACCTGGGCTCGTGCGGTAATCATTGAATAGATGCGAATTTGCATTCTGTTGAGCGCGCGCGTGAGTTCGCGAACCTCTTGAGGCCCTTCCTCAACGATAAGCTCTTGTTCATTCGATTCACTCGGGAGCCGCTCGGCTTGCCCTAGCAATTTGACCAGCGGCGAGACGACGGCGTTGGACGTCCAAATCGTGAGGATCGCTGCACATAATAAAAAGAAGAAGAGCGTTGGGCCAATTAACATGAGGGATCCCGGAGGAGGTCCCTTTGGCAACCCGCCAAAGGGAGCCTTTCCCGGGGGAGATCCGTTCGGCGGCGGCGGCATTGCCAACATCCCTGGCGGCAGAGGTTGCGACGCCGACATCAACGCATAACCGCCCTTGCGCAGCGCGATCACGACAGGCTTAGAATTGCTCTTGCTGGGCGTTGAGGCCAAGTAGACATTCGCCTGCGGCCACAGATGTGCGCGTAAGATATCGAGTTCAGGGGTTTGTTCGTTCGGTCTGACGGCGTCGGGCCGCTCATCTTGAACCGTGAGAGTCACCCAGGGCGTTACATGCGCGAAATCCGAGAGGATATTTTGTCTCTCCGAAACCGGCGCCAAATCGATCGCCAAAAGATAACTCGCGGTAAGTTCGACTGGTCCGGCGAGAGGCAATTCCGGTTCAGCGTTCAGCAATCGAAACACAATCGTCAGCGTGACATGAAACAGGACAATAGCGACCAGAACCAAAATCGTGAGCTGCCCGGTCAAATGATCTGGGCGAAAGCGCCTAGAGAATGTCTTCACGGGCGTGCGACCTGTGCCGTAAACATATACCCCTCCGCACGCACGGTTTGGATGAGCATGGGGTTCTTGGGATCTGCCTCGAGTTTTTGTCGTAGCCGACTGACAAGAACATCGATGCTCCGCTCGAATGGCCCTGTTGTCGGACCGTGGGTCAGGTTGATCAGTTGGTCCCGCGTCAGCACACGATTGGGATGTTCACATAGCGCATACAAGAGATCAAATTCGGNNTTCACGCCAGAAGGGGCGATAACCTGCCGCGCCAATATATCGACGCTCCAGCCGCAGAAGCGGTAGAGCCCGCGATCCGCGCCGTTCTTGCTCGGTACCGCGCCGCTTGCGCGGCGTAACACAGAGCGAATTCTCGCCAAGAGCTCACGCGGGTTGAAAGGTTTGACGACGTAATCATCCGCCCCCACCTCCAAGCCAACGATTCTATCGACATCCTCCCCTTGCACCGTCACGATGATGATCGGGAGTGCCAATTCCGCCCGAACCCTACGGCAAATCGACAGACCATCTTCGCCAGGTAAATTAAGATCAAGGATCAGAAGATCGAATGCGCGGTCAGCGAGCGCGACGTCCATCGCCTTGCCGTTCATGACCACGACCACTTCGATTTGATGCGCTGAGAGATAGCGCNNCGTCCTCTACAAGGAGGATTGCATCGTTATTTTTCACGTCTGATTCAATCCGAATTTCGTCCTGGCTGAAGTTGCCTAAATAGGAAATATTTCTCGATTGTTTCCGCTTGGAGACTGAAATGACGGTGCGAGAAGCGTCTCGAAATCCGGTCAGCATATACCCTTGCGATTGGCCGCATAACTCAGAAATATTTGTGATGGAGTAGAAAAAGCGCTGAAATGCGCGCCTGAGATGAACGAGCATCAAGTCAATAAGGAGACCTTGATGCTCATGAAATCCTATTNNTGCTTGTAAGCGCTCTTCCGTCTCATGCCGGGGCCGAGCCCGCGCCACCCCTTGGCGGTTTGCCGTCCGTAGCCGGGATCATCCGGATATTCTGCGCCGATGAAGACGCGCTTTTCAAGGCCAAAATCGCGTTCACAGAGGCTAAACTCGACTTGCAGCCGAGACAGCGTCCGAGCTGGGACGCTTTCGTCAGCGAATACTCCGCCGCGGCGCAATCGATTCGCTCTCTGTGCGAGGAAACGCCGACAACGTCCGACAGCGATGTTGCCGCCGAACTCGACTTCCACCAGAGGGCTCTCGCCGCATTCCTCGAAACCAACCGCGCTTTTACGACGGCGGCCAAGAAATTCTTAACGGCGCTCAATTCAGAGCAACAGCGCACCCTCGCGGAATCGGTCATCCATCCATTTCCTCCGTTTCCTCCCCTCGGCCCTCCCGGTCCGCATCTTTGAAATTGATGAGCGCGAATGCTCTCACCAGTGGACGCAACGGGAGAGAACACTCTCGGCGCGCTTCATTACGAAGGTTTGCGGCGTGGAATAATTTTCTTCGCGGCACTCCTTTTACTGATCCTCCCCGGGGTTGTGGCCGCACGCTACGGACGACCCGAGAANNGGCCTCAGGGCAGCTTTCGTTCCGTTATGCCGCGCGGTGCCCGATCATCCGCCCCGATGAATCACATTCACGAGTGTAAACAGCTTCTCTAGCGCGTGGTTTTCGAGGACACCCGATGTTTTCGGCTTTTCATGGTCTCGTTAATGCTTCCGTTGTCTCGAGCTTTCTCCGCCTTGACGCTTCGAAGATTGCCACCACGTCAGATATAGCGACGTGGCTGGAGCTGAAACACTTTGTGGATGCTTTAAGCAGCTGCATCTTTCGACTGTCACTCAGTCTGCACGATGCGCTTCAGGATTTCGTCGTCGCGACAGCAGCCAGAGCTGGCTCTAGTCTGTTCGAGGAGGCTCACGCCGGCCTCGGTATGATCCGGCGGCCCGAACGCCTCGCTAGTCCTCCCGCAATCGAACCGNNATGCGATTTGGCATGACAGCTGTGCAGGAATTCCCCGCGTTCAGCTCGAGATCACGAACAGTCTCATCAAATCCCGCGTGGACCTCCGCCCCATCGCCTTCTACCATCAAAAATGGTGCGATCTTCGGCCTTTGATAGAAGCAGCGGATGGGGACGTGGATGCGATTTTTCGTCTGATCAAAGAAGCATTTGCCGATTTCAAGTGGACGCCGCGCGGCCTGGTCGACTTCCTCAAAAGGCGTCGTAAATTTCGTGCCATCAAGCGCAGCTCACGAATGCCCGNNACGACACTCTGTTCATAGGCGGCGCCTTTTGGGTCGAAAGGGAGATTATCGATTTCTGCAGGCGCGCGGCTGACCGCCGCGCACATCTAATTGTCCTTTTTCATGATCTTATTCCTCTGACCGTTCCATATTTTACCGGGCATGATTTCAGAGCGGAATTTCTGGAAATGCTGCGCCTCCAGGCTCACTTCGTCGTGACGACGCCGTACAACGGCCATGAGTTGGAATCGGTAAGACGGGGGTATCTCACCGCAGAAACAGTGACCAATTTTTCCATCGTTCCTTTGGCCGATGAATTTCCAGGCGCGATACGAAACGCGCGTCCGCTCACGACATCAGACCGGCTCGCAAGCCTCATCGGTCAGGACTTCGCACTTTGTGTGGGAACCATAGAAGTGCGGAAGAATCATTTAACACTTCTAGCCATTTGGGAACAACTCGCGGTCGAACTCGGCGATTGCCTCCCTCGCCTTGTGGTTGCAGGGCGGCGAGGCTGGAAAGCCGACGCCGCATTAGAAAAATTGGACCAAGCCAATTCCTCGTCGAACCTGATCAAATTCGTCGAAGCGCCAACCGACAGCGAGCTGCGATGGCTCTACTCGTCGTGCCGATTCACCGTGTTTCCGAGCTATTTTGAGNNCGGCCCGTTGGAGAGAGCTTCTGGTTCGGGAAACCATGCGCGGCTTCAAATGCGAGCTCTATACCCGCCGTCGGCCGCGATCTCTGCTCATATTTCTCACCCTTTGATCCGGGGGAAATGAAGGAGGCAATTCGCGCCTTGTTGGACCCGGAAACGCGGCGAATCTATCAAGCAAAAATTGAATCGACTCCCTTGCGGGCGTGGAAGGACGTCGCAAGCGAGCTCAAAACCATAATCATGGAGCGGCGCTTTTCCCCAAGCGATGCAACCCCGAGCCTCGCGTCAAGACAGGATTGAAAGACCTAATGTTGGCACCCCGCAATCGAAATGGCGAAGGCCGAAGCGAGACTCCGCCAGCCAGAACTTGCATTCTATGCGTTCGCCATCTTCAACAACAGCAGCGATCACTTGGAGAATTGCCGCATCGGTCTACGCGCACGGTCTCAAGACCGAAGGGGGCGAAAAGAAACATCATGTTACAGCAGTTCGTCTCCTTCAGTTCCCTTTCCCTTTGGCTCGTCCGGGGGATCGTCAAGGCCTATAGCAGTGCTCCAGCCGTTCTTCTCCCCGACGCAGGGCGCGGCGCCATAATGGCGATAATCCTGATCGACGCACTGATCGTCGGTTTGGCCTGCGTTGTCTACACCGCCAGTAGTCTCGGTCTTCTCCCTTCCCCAATCCTAGACTTAGCAAAGCCCTTCTTCTGATCTCTTACAATCTGTCATACGCGGCCACCCTCTAAACCGCTTGGGTCGGGGGTTTGTTGAGGTTCTGGATTAATAGGGAAACGATGAAGCACTTAGACGAAATACGGATGCAANNTCGCGAAATTCATCAAGGCCAGCGGTCAGCAGCTGCAAAGCAGTTGTTGCTGCAGCGGCTTGCCGCGATGCCGGTCTTGCTTGCGCTCATAGTGTGGATGGAGGCTGACCATCCCGTCCCGACCTTTAGGCTTTTCACCGATGATCGGCTTTCTTCCTCCCGAGGACCCGCGGAACGCTTCGGGCGATCGAGGATAGACTCTTGATCGAGGATGAATTCGTCCTGCGCTACGAAACCGAACGCGCAGACGACGGTCTCCCCCCAGGTGAAGGAGCTTTCCTGGCGTGCAGCTTTTTGCTGGTCGACAACTACATACTGCAGGGCCGCCATGCGGAAACGCGCAAGCCATTCACGCGTTTGCTCTCACGCTGTAACGACGTGGGTTTGCTGGTGGAAGAGGTCGATCCGTCGACCGCACGTATGTTGGGCA
>PLUZ01000510.1 GCA_003162995.1 Methylocapsa sp.
GGTAGAGCAGTTGTTCCAGTTGGGATAAAGCAGTCCTGCCCGCCGCCCAAAGGACGTCGCCGATTGTTTGTGATGCATGTTCGTTGCCTGTCGTTAGGCAAAGAAAAAGTGTTCACCAAAACGGCGCCAAAGACTCTTGACTAAGATTCGCGGAAGTGNNGAAGTGGGATTCTCTTAGTTGCGATACTACAGAGAAGGGCTTCCGGGACGTCGTTTCGGGGCCTTTTTCTTGTGCCTTAGGATCTCCTAAATTGGGGAATGAGGTTCACTTATCTCCGTCGCGTTTGAAGGCGGCGTAGATTTCTGGCAGCGTTTTGATCAAATAGGCTCCGAAGTCTGGGGCAACTTTCTGATCGACAACAAGGGTGACGCTGCGTTCGTCTTGCTTGATTTGAGCGATTGCTTTGCCGTCAAAGCTCGTCAAAACGGCGGGCTGGGAAGTGCGTGCCTTTTTTTGTGAAATAATTTCTGACAGCTTATTGAAGCGGTCATCAGATGCGGATTCGGTGAACTCGGGCTTGGAGAGAGTCGCGCGAGCGAGGTCCAATACCCCTTCGCGGCTCAACTTTTCAGCGAGGTCTAACCAGCGATCACGCCCTGCTTTCGGCGCGGGACCAATAGCTTCAATAATATCTCTGGGAATTTTTACGGCGGCGGAGATCAAACGGGAAAGGCCAGTCTTATCAATTGAAAGGGCTGCCATAATCGTTTCGCGATCGAACCCCCCATCTTCTAGCTTTGACGCGAACAAAGCCTTCTCGATGAATGAAAGATCTGTTCGAGCACTGTTTTCTTGTCCTTGCGCAACGACAAGCTGGGTATCTGTTAGAGGTTTGATGACAGCCCTGACTTTGCGTCCTAACTCAGCGATCGCTCTTACGCGCCGATGACCATAAGCGAGTTGATACCAGCCGGATTTGCTTGGGTTGGGGCGAACCAAGACAGGGACTTGCTGACCATGCTCGCGGATCGACGCGATGAGCATTGCGTGGTCTTCGACCGAACCTTGCAACCGATCAGTTACGAACGCGCGCTCGATAACAGCTGGATCCAGTTCTGCGACCGATTGGGACTTCAATTGTTCAATCGAACGAGTAACTGCACCAATTGCTCCGCGCGTGCCCATTACGCCAAGATGAGGTGCAACAAGGGGCGTGCGCTCCGCATCATCCTCCCTGCGGGCTTCAGAATTTCCAGGCGGCAGATGTGAACCTGTCACACCCGCAGGGACAGCGTTAGAGTTGCCGGCCGGCAACCCCGGACTTGTCAGACCTGTGAGGAGGTTCTTGCGAGCCATTTAGCCCCTCCCCCAAGCAGCTCGGATTAAGCCTTCAATTTCACCATTCACGTTGTTGAGCGCCTCGACGGCACGGTCGTAGGTTGATCTAGTGAACTGATCCCGGTTCACCTCATAGAGCGTCTGCTTGGTAATACCTGCATCTGATACAGCCGTACTCTTCAGCATAGGATAATTCAGAACATGGTCGCCAAACATGGATCTCATAAAAGTGACCATCTGGTTTTGCGGTCCATCGCCTGGCTCATATCGAGTGACTAGATATCTCATCCAATCGTAGCTCATATTGCCACCAGCGTTCGCAACGACGGAGAGCAGATCCGAAGTCATGATCAAAAACTGGCACATTGACATAACGTCGAGCATTTGCGGATGCACAGTTACTAGGACGGCAGTCGCCGAACACAATGCAGACATGGTGAGAAACCCAAGCTGCGGGGGGCAATCAACCACCACGACGTCATAGTCTTCGGCAACGGAGGCTAGAGCCTTGTCCATTCGAGTGAAAAACATATTGTCCAACTGCCCCGCGCCGACGAGCGCCTTAGGCGTCTCATGCTCGAATTCCATGAGTTCAATATTTCCGGGAACGAGATCAAGGCCGGTAAAATAGGTATGTCGAATGATGTCCCGCAATGGTCTTTTATGCTCATCGTAACGGATCGCGCCGTAAAGCGTCTCGTTCTCGCCAATATCGAATTCAGGTTGATAGCCGTGCAGAGCGGATAGACTTGCCTGCGGGTCAAGATCGATTGCAAGAACTCTGTACCCCCGCAAAGCGAGGAATTGAGAGAGGTGAGCTGCGGTGGTGGTTTTTCCGCTTCCCCCCTTAAAATTGACCACCGTGATGACTTGGAGATGTTCCCGACCGGATCGCCTGGGAAGATACCGACGATCACTCTTGCCGCTTTCATCGAGATAAGAGCGTAGGGCCTGGATATCTTCGATCGTATAGGACCGTCGGCCTGAAGGCCCGACTTCTGGCTGTGGGCCTTTGCCCTCCAATGAAAGGTGGCGTAAATAGCCGTCGTTAATGCCGACCAGCTTAGCGGCCTCGCCAGACGAAAACTTGCGGAGAGTTTTTTGCGCCTCCGGGGGGAATAGTTGAAGACGGTGGGCTTGCAGTTTGGAGGAGAGTTCCCGGGCGTGGGCTCCCACGAGCTCGTGGATCGCCCTCGATTGGCCAGGCGAAGTGTGTATGGCGTCTTTGATGGTTTCCACGTCAGGCCCGCGTATACACGCCAAAGTGCTCATAACGCACCTTCAAGCGTGTGTATTAGGGCAGATTCTATAAAAGTCCGCAAGAGATTAAGAGTAAACGAACTCTTAAGATGGAATATGCCGCTTCTTGAACAATTTCAGCTAAAGTTGCCGGCCGGCAACTCCTTTAGAATACGGTGATTTGCTCGTTGATCGTTGAGGCTTGTTCATTCCAATATGGAAGTGCACAGGAAGGCAATTTGAACAAAAGACTCTCGTAGGCCCGTTTTTGTTCGTCTTAAACTGGTGTCGTGGCCAACGCGCAAGTTTTCCAACCGATGGTATGTGAAAGGCGCTTTGCTACGACCGGTATAGCCCTCAGCTCCAGATCGTTGGCGCCATAAGTTGCCGTCCGGCAACTTATGCCAAGAGCACTCAGATCAGTCTCGCCGCCCTGCCCTGCCGCCGCTCGGCCTCATTATAATAGCTCGCCGCCTGCTGGACGGAGCGATGCTGCGACTGCTGCATCGCCTCCGGCAACGAAACCCCGCGCTGCGCCGCCTCGGTCAGATAGCCGGCGCGCAGCCCATGCGCAGAATACTCTGCCGGATCGAGCCCGGCTAAGGTAATCCGCCGCTTCAGGATCGCGTTGACCGATTGCGGCGTCAGCGCCTTATCGTCCAAACCGCCCCATTGATCGATCGCCCGGAACACCGGCCCCTTGATAATGTCGGCCCGCGACAGCCATTCCCGCAACGCCACGACCGGACGCCCAACCAGAAACACGCGGGCGTCTGTATCGGTCCCGGTGGTCTTGGTGCGGCCAAGCCGGATCGACAGGCAGGGCAGGGCGGGAGACTTGGGATCGGAGGGGTCGGCGGGAACCGGCGCCTCCGCGATGAGCTGCTCTAAGCGCAGTCCCGCGACTTCGCTGCGCCGCCGCCCGCCCGAGGCAAAAGCAACGAGCAGCAACGCCGCGTCGCGCGCGTCGACGAGCCGATCGGAGGCACAGGTTGCGAGCAGCGTTTCAAGCACGTCGGCCGTCACCGCCTTTTCACTCTTCCGGGTCCGCGGCCGCGCCGTGGCGCGCACCGCCAGCCGGATCGCCGAACGCAGCGCCGGCGATTTGAAGGCACCGGCCGCGCCTTTCCAATGATGCAGGGTCGCCCAGCTGGACAGGCGCCGGCGCACCGTCGCGGGTGCGTGCGGGCCCTCCGTGCGCAGCAAGCCGTCGGTGCGCAAACGCTCGGCGATCTCCTCCGGCATCCCGTGGCTCGGATCGGTCTCCCGGCGGGCCGGGTCCCA
>PLUZ01000076.1 GCA_003162995.1 Methylocapsa sp.
GAGTTCGACAAGCATCTCGCAGGAGTCGGGTGTCGCTACGCCCGTCGCTTCCAGATGTTCAAGCTCGGTGAGCCACCTGCGAAGGGTTTCGACAAATGCCTTGGAAGGGGCGGCCCTAACGTCGAGTTCCATCGTCGGTCCTCCGCGAGCATGCCATATTAAGCCCGAGCCGTTCACGAGTTTTGGCGCTCAGCCTCCATTTTTGCAGCAAGATGGGCGTATCAGTCAAATGGGCGATTTTAATCAACGCCGCCGCGTAGCGGAGTTGAAGCGATTTGCGGATGATTGCGCAAAGCTGCATGCCGCAGCTCTTGTGGCCCTGGTATCGATCGCCCAAGGGATACCGCAGCCGGAAACAACTCGTCGGCCGTCTTGGCTGCGCCTTGCTCGCCATGCTTCAAGATTCTACCGATTTTCCGTGCTCTCACGGGATCCGCGAGTTCCAAATATTCGAGCCAAAGCCTGTTCGCCTCGAGCCTGTGGGCCTCAAGGGCGGCCATCGCGGCCAGCCATGCATCCCTCGCAGCGACGACCCGCTCGGGCGTCCTGGACATGGATCTCTCCTCCCTGAGATCGGAGCCGTTGAAATTGACGTTGCCAAAATCCACTATGGAATATGGTATGTGCCCACAATTTCTCAAAGCAGCCGGCCGGCGCCAAACAATCTTCTGCGCATGTGGCCAGTATGGAAGCGCGTCAACGTGCCGCGTCCGCGGAGACGATGACCAAGGCCTGATTGAGCCCTCCGAGGGGGAATCGATGCCGCCAGCGCCGACTAACTAGCACCTTGGCAGCGTGCGCTTGCGAGGGTTCGCCAATTGGCGAATGCTGATTTGCGCCTTTTGGCAATGTAGCGACCCGGGCCGCGACATTTGAATGCCCTTTAATTTTCTGCCAAATCATCGATATGCGCGTCGGGTTGCGCCTGGAATGCGCGTTCCGCGAGAACACGGCCCGGCCGATGGCCAGGTGCAGGCGGCGGGGCTGGTGTGGATGGCGCGGCTTGCGGCGTCGTCCGGGTCGCAATAAGGCTGGCAGTCCACGCCCGGAACTCGTCTTCCGCAATGCCAAGAGCTGCGGCGATTTTCTCCGGCGACTGGCCGGCAAAGCCAGCATCAGCAATCAGCTCAAGCTGCCATTTGGATGGTTTGAACGTCATCGATTTCGAATTCCGTTCGGATGCGCGCGATATAGATCCCAGAGGTGCGCATCACACGCATCGCGCCAAGCCTCAAAGCCGCGGCGTCACCAATGGATGATGCCAATCTATCGATGCCGCCGCGAGACCAGCGCCCCGGACGTCCACATTTGCCCAGCAGGACGCCGATCGTTCGCCAAAATCCGGAACGCGGGAATCCGCATTCTTCGCTTTCGTTTACCGCGCACGATGACGAGTCGCGCCGGGACGCCGGAACATGGCGAAATTCATTCAATTCCCGCGCGCCTCTCTGAAAAAGGCTTTGTTGGCGTGAGAGCCTGAGCCTCTTGGATCGTTAACGTTCGAACCAACGCCAATTCGCGCTCACCGTTCGCCGCATCACGCAGCTTGCGGTTCTCAGGATCGGTGAGGACATCGGTGAAGGCGCCCTGATACGATCTGCCCGTCGCTTTCTGGCGAACCAACGCGAGCTCATGCAGTTTCTTGCTTGCCGGTCCATCGTGGCGCGGAACATCATCTTGCGGTGCATCGCGCTCGACCTTGGCTTTGCCAATCGGCGCGGATTGAAAGGCTTTGAAAAGCACGCGGCCAGCAGGATCCGCAGTGATGAATTTCACATAGCTCTGCTGAAGCGTTTCGCCATCATCGCGGAGCTGCTCAGCGCGCTTTTCAATCACTTCATGAATCTCGGCTTTGCTGAGTTTCAACTCGCCATCGTCAATAAGCTTCTGTAGCGCAACCGAATCCTCGTTGGGCATCATTTTTTTGAAATCAACCATTCCCCTAACCCCGTATTTCTGTGCAACGTCCGCCGGCTCATCACGCGACGAGTCACGCTTTAAGAGCACAACCCGCGCGTCTTTTTGCGCCGGGAAATCAACCCCCGAAATCTCGTCGATCTTAAATGAGCGCAGAATTCTCCGCAGTTTCGCCGTCATGCTGACATCTCCGCTAAAGCCTTCAGCAGATTGGCCCGCTGGCCGCACGCGACCTGGAAGCCGCCGGTCCCGTCATCGCCAACACCGAACAATTCTGACCGCACGCTGTAGCCAGGCTCCAGCGCCGCGCGGATCGATTCCAGCGAGGCGTGTTTGTGCCTGACAACGCGGCCACCGGGACAGAGGACCTCGAACCATCTTGTGTGTTCGGCCGCCGACGATTGCGCCGCCGCCACACGTGATGCAACACACGCCGATTGCGCCCTCGCCAAATCAAGCTGTTTCTTCACATCGGCGATTTGCCGCTCAAGGCTTTGAATCAACCGCGCATCGGCCTCTTCGGATTTGTTCAGCGGACCCAGCGCGTTGACGGCTTTGTTGTCGCGCGTCAACTCAGCCCGCGCAGATACGTGGTGAATCTCTTGCAATGTGTCCAGCCGACGCGAGCGAGCCTTCTCAAGCTCAACGCCTAAATTTGAAAGATGCTTTTCGTGAAATTCTATGTTCATTTTTCCTGTCCTAAATACTGCAAATCATACTCTACTTTAGCCCCGCAGTCGCTCGGTATTTTACGAGCCTGCGCGGTATCCACACATCACTGCGGCGCCTCACACCTTGACGAGATGAGTATTTCTAACCGCGCATCACGCTGTCCGAAATCATATGCGTCCGACAAAAACGCGGCGATTAAATCGCGCAAATCCTGCGGATGCTCGTGGCCACCACAAGCCGCGAGAAGTGTCTGGATCGCCTGCTCGCGGACCGTCTCGTATCGAATCATCGCACGGCGTTCACCGCTGCGTAATCGTCCATCCTGTGAGATGATCTCCACCGCCGCCATATTCTACTCCTGTTGATATCCCTGGCTGAGTGCTCGGCCCAGCCGCGCCATACAATTCCCTGCTCACATTGCCTGGTAACGCTGTCTGTGGGTCATTTGTAAGCATGGTTGCTCGGCTAATACCGGGCGGCGGGATATGGAAATTAAGCGGCGCTGTCCAATCAGCCGCCAGCACCAACGCACCAGCCGCAGCATTCGCGACGTCATCATGCCGGCCAGGACCGTGGTCGATGCTATCCTTGCCGCCGCGCGCCGTCCTGCGCTCAAGGCCATGCAGTTGCGTAATCAACCGCTTGTTGTCGAGAAGCTGAACCCTGCCACTGTTGAGCAACGGTAACGCATCGCGGTAGATGTCGCTCTTGACGCGCTCGGAGGGCTTGTATTCGACCTTACGCTTTAGAAATTGCTCCCGTGGCCACTCGCCCGCATAGCGGTCACCATGGACCAGCCCGATGCGATAGCTCGCCAGCGTCGTGCAAAAGTCCTCGACCACTGCTTCCGGCGCAAAAGGTGCTTTGGTCTCACGCACGCAATCGAGAACTAGCGAGCCATCCGGTTCGCGATGCGCAATCGCCAGCGTGAAAGAATCGCTCGAACCACCGCTGGGGTCCGTGAACGCCGTGTAGCCAATGTCCGGCGGCGGCGCGATCTCAAAGACACCATCGGCGCGACACGATTCGAGGACAGCAAGGCTCACAAACTCGGCAATGTCCGAACGGAAGTTTGCGCCATACTCGGCTTCGGCACTGATAGGGTCGCGCTCGTACTCGGCATCGATAAAGTCTTGCGGCACGGACGGGTTCATCACCCT
>PLUZ01000339.1 GCA_003162995.1 Methylocapsa sp.
CGCTCATGGAAAAGGCGCCATTTGCGACGGGTGTCGCGCAGGGGATGGCTAATTTCCGTCAGAATAATTGCCCGGCCCTTCGGGATGTAACGGGCTAGCACCCAAACCCATGCGGCCGCGCGTTCCCGAGCGAAAGAAAGCGTTGCGATCCGCTCGCGATGAGGTGAGGCTTGTGTTCGGTTTAACAAAGCGGCCATTATTTTCATAAGGGCCGTAATATTGATTTGAGGGCAAACGCGTAGAAGAAGCACCGCCATACGGACCGTTGTCCCGGTTTTCCGCCGCGGAGCCGATATTCGATCTCTGACCTCCGCGATCATTAGCTTGGGCAAAAGCGGCGGCGTGAGGACTTAAAAGCATGGCTGCAGATAAAGCGACAGCAAGCCTCATGGTATCCTCCTTTTTATGAGTCGAGCTTATGCCTGAATTCATCTCACTCAATACGATTTGCCGAAAAAATAATATAATATTTATAACGCTGAACCGACTTGGCGAGGTAGATTTGTGACGGCGGACCGGCCGCAGTGACTCAGTTTCACCTTTCTCGAAGCCTCGCCGCGTGCAGCATCCAATCGGAGCGCCGCCAACCGCGCATATCAAACTGCGACAGGTTCGAGCCGATTGGCCCGGACGGCTTCCCCCTCGCTATGTGAAGGGGGAGCCGGAGTCCGGCCCCGGCTATATTGCCGTGGCGAACAGCCTATCGTCCTCTTGAAGGCCGTGCTGAAAGCGCTTTCGGATTCATAGCCGAGCGACAGGGCAATGACGGAAATGGGATCGCTGGAAGTCGTCAGCCTGTCCCCGGCCAGCAGCATCCGCCAGCGCGTCAGGTAGTCCATGGGTGATTTCCCGACCGTCTCTTTGAATTTCAGGGCAAAGGTCGATCGCGACATGCCGGCACGCTCCGCCAGCTCCTGTAATGTCCAGCGATGCGCCGGATCGTCGTGCATAGAGCTGATCGCCGCGCTCATCTGTTTATCGGCCAGGGCGAAAAGCCACCCGACGCCGCCTTTCAATCCTTCCGCCAGATGCAGCCGCAGGGCCTGAACCAGCATCATGGTGGCGAGGTGCTGCGCGACCAGAAAGCCGCCCGGCTGCGGCTCGCGCAGCTCCTGCCGCATCCGCTCTAGAGACCAGCGCAACGCCGCCTTATCCGATTCTTTCTGAATATGCACGATCGGCGGCAGCATCCCCAACAGGATGCCGGCATGCTGGCCCGTAAGGGCGAAATGCCCGCCGACACCAAAATAATCCCCGCCGCCATTGTACGATACGATGCCGCCATTCGGCCTGGCCGGAAAAAGCGTGAGGGCATCGATCGGCGTCAAAGTCAGATCGCTTGCCAGGCGGAAAGGCCGCCCGCGCGGCAGCAGAAAGCAGTCCCCCGTCTTTAATCGTACCGCGCCGGGAACCCCCTCCACCAACAGCCAGCACTGGCCGGAAACCACAGCGTAGCATTTGATGCCTTCGTGCTGGGGGAACTGGATTGACCATTTTCCACCCGCATCAAAGCCACCGGACACATAACTGCGCAGCTTNNTTACGGCATAGCCCGTATCACCTCAATCTCCTAAATGACGCCCAGCCCGTTTCGACTGGGCAGGATTACCGTGCGGATGCATGGCGTCCATATGCTGGCTGGATCACACATTCGGAGAATACCCATGAGCAACATCGCCGCTGCCGGCGCGTTCCCGCTCGGCGATCACACCGTAAACCGCATGGGATATGGCGCGATGCAGCTCGCCGGGCCCGGTGTGTTCGGGCCGCCTAAGGATCGCCTCGCTGCCCTAACCGTATTGCGGGAGGCCGTCGCAAGCGGGGTCAATCACATCGACACCAGCGACTTCTACGGCCCGCATGTTACCAACCAGATCATCCGCGAAGCGCTACACCCCTATCCCAATGATCTCGTCATCGTCACCAAGATCAGCGCCCGGCGCGGCGAGGATGGATCATGGCACCCGGCTTTCTCGCGTGAAGAACTGACCCAAGCGGTGCATGACAATCTTCGCAATCTGGGCCTGGATGTGCTCGACGTGGTTAATCTCCGCAGCATGTTCGACCTGCATCACCCCGTCGAGGGATCGCTCGAGGCGCCGCTCACCGTCCTGGCCGATCTTCAGCGGCAGGGTTTGGTGCGTCACATTGGGCTGAGCCACGTCACGCCTAAGCAGATCGCGGAAGGACGCCGTATCTGCGAAATCGTCTGCGTGCAGAACTATTACAATCTGGCGCATCGCGACGACGACCCTCTGATCGACGACCTTGCCCGTGGCGGCATCGCCTATGTGCCGTACTTTCCGCTCGGCGGCTTCACACCGCTTCAGTCTTCGACGCTATCGGACGTGGCGCAGCGCCTTGGCGTCACGCCCATGCAGGCCGCGCTCGCCTGGCTGCTTCGTCGCGCGCCCAACATCCTGCTGATCCCCGGCACCTCGTCCGTCGCGCATTTGAAGGAGAATCTCGCCGTGTCCGAGCTTGTGCTGCCGGACGATGCGATCGTCACGCTCGATGCGATCAGCCGGGAACATGTTCAGTAAAAGACCATGCGGCGCACAGGACGATCGCGAAGATAATACGGACTTTCCAGTATAGATTGTATCGCGTCAGCAACCTACCTCTGCTCATAACAAGGCCGCGAGTGTGCTCACGGCCATGCAGCGACGTAAAGGAGAAGTGGTCATGCGTGTCTTCGTCACCGGGGCGACGGGCTTTATCGGTTCCGCCATTGTTCAGGAGCTCATTAACGCGGGCCATCAGGTGCTGGGTCTTGCCCGCTCGGATGCGGGGGCAGCGGCCCTCACCACGGCAGGCGCCGCGGTCCATCGAGGGGATCTGGAAGACCTGGAGAGCCTGCGCAGCGGCGCCGCCGCGGCGGATGGCGTGATTCACACCGGTTTCATCCATGACTTCTCGAGATTCAAGGAAATTTGCGAGATAGATCGGCGCGCCATCGAGGCGCTCGGCGCCGCGCTCATTGGCTCTGAGCGCCCGTTGATCATAACCTCCGGCACCGGAATCGCATACACGCCGGGCCGCCTCACGACTGAGGACGATGCGCCCAACTCGCCGATTCCCCGCGTAGCTTCGGAAGAGGCAGCAGCTTCAGTGGAGGCGCAGGGCGTGCGCGTTGTGGTAATACGCCTTCCGCAGGTCCACGACCCTGTTAAGCAGGGCCTCATCACCTATCTGATCGCTGTGGCCCGCGAGAAGGGCGTCTCGGCGTATGTCGGCGACGGGCTCAACCGATGGCCCACGGTGCACCGGCTCGATGCCGCCCATCTCTACAGGCTGGCGCTTGAGAAGGGTTCAACGGGAGCCCGTTATAACGCGGTCGCAGAAGAGGGCGTGCCGCTTCGAGAGATCGCCGAGGCCATCGGCCGGGGCCTGAAGGTGCCGGTCGTCGCCAAGTCTCCTGAGGAGACAGGCGCGCACTTTGGCTGGCTCGGTATGTTCGTAGGTGCCGACATGCCGGCCTCCAGCACGCTCACGCAGGAACGGTTGGGATGGCGTCCGACAGGGGTTGGGCTGATTTCCGATCTCGGCCATGCGCGGGATTTCGAATCCTGAAAAGAGAAGCAGCGGCGCTTTTGCCTCACTTGCCGGGGGCCGGTATCGGCTGCTTGGATGCCACTCTGTATCTAGACAAGATCTCGATACCGGCCACCTAGATGAATGATTGCATTCTAGAAGCGAGCAGCTTGGGCAGGAGCGCCGCTATTTCACCGGAAAACCGAAATCCAAACCGAGACATACCCAAAGACAAAGGTCTCCTTGACTATTATTATAGTTTTTTCATAGACTAACTCATCCTAGCGGCCCGCCACCTGATGATTGGAGCGCAATGATGAGCAAAGTCTACCTTTACGCCGAGATCCAAGTTTCGATTCCGTTTTCGAAGATCGACTGGCAGGCGATCAATGCCGCCATGAAAAGGGAAAAGGGTCTGAAGAGCAAAACCTGGCTGAGCGGCATCAACACGCACTCGATCGGCGGCTTCTATGAGTTCGATTCGCTCGAGAACGCCCAGGCCTATGCGACAGGCTATCTCGCCTCCGCCGCGCGGCAACTTGGAGGCAGTTTGAGCGTGCGTCTGTTCGATGGCGACGTGGCCGCGGAGGCAAGCCGGGGCATTAACTCGCCTTTCTACGAGACCGAGCCCGCGCTCGCTTAACGGGCCAAAATCCGCGCCAGATCACGGGTGGGCGGCTTCGCCCACCAAATGATTTAGGCGTGCATTAGACCGTGGGTGCAAGGCATGCACTCTATGAGCCGAGCATAAAATTACGCCGCGGCGCCCATCGCCGCCGCTTTTTTCAAAAGCGCCTCGGCCATTCTGATGCTGGCGATGTCGATGAGACGGCCGTCGAGCGACACCGCGCCTTTTCCAGCCTTGGCGGCATCGGCCATCGCGCTGACGATGCGGC
>PLUZ01000399.1 GCA_003162995.1 Methylocapsa sp.
AGTTCAGGATAGGTAGCGCTCATGATCGCGGCCATGGCGCCCCCGGCGGAGAGGCCAGCCACATAGACCCGCCCGGAATCGATCTCGAACTCCGTCATAATGGTGCGCGTAATCCCGGCGATGATGCTGGGCTCCCCTGTGCCGCGCTGCTGGTCCTCTGGCTTGAACCAGTTCCAACATGAGGATTGATTGGCTCTTACCGCCTGTCCCGGATAGGCGGCGATAAAGCCATATTCTTCCGCAAGCCAGTTTACCCCTGTCCCAATCGCGAAATCGTCGGGGTTTTGCGTGCAGCCATGAAGCATGACAATCAATGGACGCTTGCGGCGCGTTTTGCAGTTTGGGACATAGATTTTATAGTCTCTCGAACCCGCCTCGCAGGCGAAGGTTCGCGCGAGATAAGCCGCCCCATCCGGCACCGGCACCGGCGGCGCTTTACGAAATTTCAAAAGCGGTGCCAAGTCTGGATCGAAGCGCGGAAGTTCCGCCTGACGCAACAGCTTCAAAACCTCTCCCAGCGGCCTTTTCATGCTGGCGGCGGGAAGTCCTTCAGCTACGGCATCCCGCGCGCTTGCGCTTGTCATTCCGGCGTCTTGGCTGGGCAATTCGAACATTTTCGAAGCGCCGGCGCCGTTGGTTCGCGGCTCACTCGATCGTGATCTATCAGGCAACTGTGCTTGCGATGAGGACGCGCGGCTGCTTCCCGAGAGCGCACGCTGGATCACCCGCGTAGCCTCGATGACATTTTGCGCGCGTACGAGTTGCTTAGCTTGTTGTAGGGCGCTGCTGATGACGGTTTTCATGCGACACTCCTCGTTGGAAAGCGGTCAAATTGCTCAGCCGATACGGTCAGAGAGCGCCACCTTGACCGCTTTGCTCGCCTGAAGAGCGCCAAGGACAGTGATGGACTCGATAGTTGCCCGCGCGAGTTCGGGGGTGACATCTTCGGCGATTGTCGCAAGCCCGACGACCTGAATGCGTAGCTTGCCGCGCGCGGCCTTCACCGCCTCCAAATCTTCTCGACTGTAGTGCCGCAAGCCGAGTTCGAGGGAGTGCCGCACGATCGATTGCTTGGCGGCATCCGCGTGACTGGCGAGCTGGTTGCGAATCGACGTCCTGATGAAGTCGGTGCGATTGGTATAAAAACCCTCGCGCACTAGCAGATCGATATGGCCAAGGTCGACGAATCCGACGTTGATTGTGATTTTCTCGGTTTCGCCCGGCTTGTCCCGCAGCCTATGGATTTCCGCGACCATATCCCATCCCTCCACCATCTGTGTAGATGGTATATGGAGGGTCAACAAGGCAGTTCAAGTGGGAGAACGACAGAAACTAGGCGCGATCGGCCGTAAGCGTGTTCAGCACGCCGCCAGCGTCCCAACCAGCCAAAGATCGGAAATGATGAACGAACCCAAGGCTGAGAAATAGCCCTAGTGCCCTTAATAGGCTTGAGGGCTCAAAGCGATCAAAGTCGCGCTAAATTCTGGCTACCGGAGCCAGAGACGACAAATTTGCGTACCCGTGACAACTGCATTGTGCGGAGTTGCCACGGTGTGTCTTTGTGATGCAGGCGGTCTACTTATCCGGTGTTACCTTCTTCAGGACAGCGGCGCCTAATTCCTTTGCGTGCTCTTCCAAGGCGGAGAGCTGCTTCTTCACAAATTCGGTTTGGTGAGCGACAATTTCCTGTGGGTCTTTCGCCTGAATGAGCTTCTGGGCGTGATCGAACGCTGCCTTCACATTGGCTTCGGTGAAGTTGAGCGCCTTCGCGCTGACGTCCTTGGCGCTCGATTGCAGGGAGTTTGCGGTGCCTTCCGCCTGCGCGGCTGCCTTTTGAGCGGCTGCGATGAAACTTTCGAAGGCTTTGCGGGCCTCCTCGACGGTTTTCGAGGTCAAATCACGGATTTCGGGGGGGATTTCATATGGGATCTTGGTCATGGTCTGCACCTTTCCCTAGCAACCTTGCGTGAGACGGCTGACAGAAATCGCCGTAAACTTCTCACAACTGCCCCTCCCCATATAGATGCGCTGTTGCTGGCCGACAACAGCGCGCGGTGAAGAGAAACCGTTTAGCTGGCTCCCTGAGCAGGACTCGAACCTGCGACCGATCGATTAACAGTCGATTGCTCTACCAGCTGAGCTATCAGGGATCGCGTTTCTTCGCGACGCGCATATAACAAGCCCGCGCCGCCTTTGCAAAGTGCTAATCGCCCCCCGCCCCCGCCATCCGCTTCCAGTCCCCAGTAAGCATGTCTTGCGGTAAAACCCTATCCTTTGTATAGGCGGGGACCCGCGCGGCTCGTTGCGGCAGAGGCCTCGTGGCGGAATGGTTACGCAGAGGACTGCAAATCCTTCCATCCCGGTTCGATTCCGGGCGAGGCCTCCACGCGCAGCATTCATACTGGCGAGTCCAACGATTTGACCTGACCCTCGCCAGCCGCACTTGCAAGGTGGAACAAAGGCAGACCCCGCCATCGCGGCACTTTGCGGTTTTTGCGAGGCACTCGTTATGGAGGCAAGCCGCCGCAGTGATTTGCCGCAGCCCTGGCATGTGAACCTAAAGGCGCGGGTCTCCAACATTTAATTTTTCTTCGATTTGGTCTTCGCTTTGCCGTCACCCAGCTCTCACATTCCTTATTGAACGCTCTAAGTCTGACCGGCGCGATCCATGTCTCGCTTTTGTTGCTGGCGGTGTGGTGGGTCTCGACCCATATGAAGGATTAGGGCGGCCCCCACAGACGGGCGAGTCGCTCGCGCATGCTCCCGGCACCAAGCCCCGCCTTCAGCATCAGCCAGAGTCCCTCATAGGCGATGACAAGAGGGTTGTTGGGGGCCGAGCGCGGATGCAACAGGCCATAGCGGATCGGAATGCTGGGCCGCTCGGCCTGATAGGACCCGAACAAATGATCCCAGACCAACAGCACGCCGCCGTAGTTTTTGTCGAGGTATTCGGCATTGCTCGCATGGTGCACGCGATGGGCTGAGGGCGTGTTGATGACCCACTCCAGCCAACCGACACGCGGCACGAGCTCGGTATGGACGAAGAACTGATAGGTGAGGCTGGCGGAGACCATGCCGTAAACCCAGGCCGGATCATAGCCGATCCAAACAATCGGCAGATAGAACAGAAAAACGCCCGACAGGATGGGCGTCCAAGATAGACGGAAGGCGGTGGTGACCAGCATCTTCTCGCTGCTATGATGCACGCTGTGCGATGCCCACAATAGCCCGATCCGATGAGAACAGCGGTGCTCTACGTAGAACGCAAGATCGGCCAGGAGGAACAGCGCGATTAGGCTCGGCCAGTGCCGAAACGAAATCGGGATAGTCGTCAGCCTGATCTCGTAGACGGACATTGCAATGATCCCGAAGACCACACCATGCGTTGCGATCTGGGTGATGAAGTGGCCGACGGCCATGCTGATCGATACGCCCGCATTCTTCCATGGATACGTTCCCTGCCGGTGCAAGATGAGCAACGCCTCAGCCAGTGCCGTGAACAGGAAAATAGGCACGAAGATCAATATGAGCGGGTTTGCGGTCATGCCCAGCAATTCACTGACGCTGAGGTAGAACTCCATCGGCTTCTCCCCCTTAGAGCAAGGTGCCAAACGTGACGCAAAATGGCCGTTTGGCTATCCGCATGCGTCACCGATGTGCACCCCCCCTCATTCGATCCTCGCCGTGCGCAGCCGCAGGGCATTGCCAATCACGCTGACCGAGGAGAGCGACATCGCGGCGGCCGCGATGACAGGCGACAGAAGAATGCCGAAAGTCGGATAAAGAATCCCGGCGGCGATCGGGACCCCCGCGGCATTGTAGATAAAGGCGAAGAATAGATTTTCCCTGATGTTGCGCATCGTCGCTTCGGACAGGTGGCGCGCCCGCACGATCCCCTTGAGATCGCCCTTTAGAAGCGTCACGCCGGCGCTTTCGATCGCGACATCGGTGCCGGTGCCCATGGCGATGCCGACATCGGCCGCGGCGAGCGCCGGAGCGTCATTGACGCCATCACCGGCCATCGCGACGATCCGGCCTTGCTTGCGCAGTCCTTCGACTATGGCACTCTTGTTAGCGGGAAGAACGCCCGCCCTGATATCGCCGATGCCAAGCCGGCGCGCGACGGCCTCAGCGGTCGTTTGATTATCGCCAGTGAGCATAACCACGCGCACGCCCTCATCGCGCAGCGCCTTGACCGCGCCAAGCGCCGACTCTTTGACCGGATCGGCAATCGCGATGAGCCCAGCGGTCTTACCGTCAATGCCAATGAATATGACGGTGGCGCCGTCCTTGCGCAGATCATCGGCAGGCCCCCTGAGTTCCACCGTCGTGATGCCGCTTGCATAGAGAAAATCGGCGTTGCCGATCACGAGCTTGCGGCCATCGACCTCGCCCTGAATCCCTTTTCCCGCAGGCGCATCGAAGCCCGTAGGCTCGGACAATTCGAGCTTGCGTTCCTTGGCCGCGCTAACGATCGCGGTTGCAAGCGGATGCTCGCTCGCGCGCTCCAAGCTTGCCGCAAGCCGCACAATTTCGTCCTCGGCAAAGCCGTCACTGGTCCGTACCGCGACGACTTTGGGCTTACCCTCGGTCAAAGTCCCGGTCTTGTCGACGACAAGCGTGTCAATCTTTTCCATGCGCTCCAAGGCTTCCGCGTTCTTAATGAGCACGCCGGATTGCGCGCCGCGTCCGACGCCGACCATGATCGACATGGGAGTAGCAAGGCCGAGCGCGCAGGGACAAGCAATAATCAAAACCGAAACGGCGGCGACGGTTGCAAAGGCGAAGCGCGGCTCCGGGCCGAAGATCGCCCAGGCGGCAAAAGCAAGAAGCGCCACGGCAATCACCACGGGCACGAACCAGGAGGCGACCTGATCGGCGAGGCGCTGGATCGGCGCCCGGCTCCTTTGCGCCTTCGCCACCAATTGCACGATCTGGGAGAGCAGCGTATCGCTGCCGACCTTTTCGGCGCGCATGATGAATGAGCCGCTCTGATTGAGCGTGCCCGCTATGACCTTGCCGCCCGCGTCCTTGCTTACGGGTAAGGATTCGCCGGTGACCAGCGACTCGTCGATCGTCGCGTGCCCATCGAGTATTGCTCCGTCGACCGGCACTTTTTCGCCAGGCCGCACGCGCAGGCGGTCGCCAACGCCGATCCCATCGAGCGGCACTTCCTCGTCTGTGTTGTCGTCGCGAAGACGCCTCGCGCTCTTCGGCGCAAGGCCAAGAAGAGCTTTGATCGCATTGGAGGTCTGCTCCCGTGCCCGGAGCTCCAGCACCTGTCCGAGCAGCACGAGAGCGGTGATCACGGCCGCCGCCTCGAAATAAATCGCGACCGAGCCATCCGCGCTCCGGAACGCTTGCGGGAACAGCCCCGGCGCCAATGTTGCGACGATGCTGTAGAGCCANNAAGCGATTTGGCGCCGCGTTCAAAGAACGGAAAGCCCGCCCAAAGCACGACCGGCGTAGCGAAAATTAGCTGCACCCAATTCGATGTCTTTTGTCCGATCAGCATGTGCAGATTGAAGAGATGTCCACCCATCTCCAAAACCACCACCGGCAAGCTTAGCGCGAGCGCGATCCAGAAGCGCCTCATCATGTCGGCAAGCTCCGGATTTGGACCGCTGTCTTCGCTTGCGACCTCCGGTTCGAGCGCCATGCCGCAGATCGGGCAAGAGCCGGGACCGTGCTGGCGGATCTCTGGATGCATCGGGCAGGTGTAGATCGCCCCCTCCGGTGCCGGCGCCGGAACTTTTGGCCTCTCGGCAATGTAGGAAGCAGGGTTTGCAACGAATTTGGTTTTGCACCCGTTGCAGCAGAAATAATAAGTAGACCCGCCAACTTCTGCGCTGTGCTTGGCAGTGCGTGGATCGACATCCATGCCGCAAACAGGATCCTTAACGAGCTGCGTGGTCCCGCCGGATCCGCCCAAATTCGCTTGCTGGTGACTGTGATGATGATCATGCATCGACATCGGCTGGCTCCGGGACATTCTTCGCAAATCATCGATCCGGACGGGGCGAAGCAGCGAAGGGAGATGTTGCTGGCTGATCTAGGAAGATAGTGGCTGCGGCCGCTTCTTCCAAGGGTCCACTTTTGAGAGTTGAATTTCCGGCCGCTGTGGCGGAACGAAAATTACGCCGGGAAGGAGACTTTCTGTCAGCCCTTGGACCTTGGCAAAGCGGCGAGCGCCTCCCGTCCAAAGACACGCTTGTCTTTCGGCCAGCTCCAAAAATCGCCGTGATGGGACATCGCATCCGCGAGGCGGCGCCGATACACCTTCTTCGACACTTCAACCGCGCCAAGCGAAGCAAGATGCGGCGTCACGAATTGCGTGTCGAGCAGGCGGAACCCGCCTTTCGCCAACCGCGCAGCGAGATGCACGAGAGCGACTTTCGAGGCGTCGGTCTTGCGGTGAAACATGCTTTCGCCGAAAAATGCCGCGCCGAGGTGGACGCCATAGAGCCCGCCGGCGAGCTCGCCGCCAGCCCAGCTTTCCACCGTATGAACGCGGCCAATGTCGAAGAGCTGGCGATAGAGTTTTCTAATCCTCCCATTGATCCATGTCTTCTCGCGGTCTTCATAGGAGGCGGCGCAGGCATCGATGACCGCATCGAAATCGCAATCGACTTTGACCTCGAAACGATCAGAGCGAACCGTCTTGGCGAGGCTTTTCGAGACGATCAGGCCATCGAGCGGGAAGATGCCGCGCGCCTCCGGGTCGACCCAGAACAGATTTTCATCCGTGGCGCTCTCCGCCATCGGGAAAAGGCCGATGGAATAGGCGCGCAGCAAAATGTCGGTGGTGATCTCGAATTGGTCGCGCGGACGGCTCATCCGGCAAGACTGAGCGCCACGCCCGCCTCCGTCAAGCTCCAAAACCGTCGCGCAGCTGCCGCAAGAATCGCCGCCGCTTGACAAAAGCTTGATCCGTGCTTTTCTCGGGCGGCGCCCGATGGCCCCCTTTCCGAGTCTTTCCCATGATGGTCTCGACAACAAATGATATCATAGGGTTCAAGGCCGTCCGGCATCTCGGCATCGTGCGGGGCATTACGGTTCGCTCGCGCAGCGTTGTCGGCAATTTCGTTGGCGGTCTTCAATCCATATTCGGCGGTCAGATCGGTGCTTACGTCGAACTTGCGGAAGCCGCGCGGCAGGAAGCCTTTGATCACATGTGCGCTCATGCCGCCCAAGCAGGCGCCAACGCTGTGCTTGGGATGCGTTACGACGCCAATGAGATCATGGATGGTATTACCGAAGTCTTGGCTTATGGCACGGCGGTTTGGGTCGAGTCATTAGGCGGCTGAGCTTGCAAAACCTTTGGGCCAGAACCATTCTGGAGTTGGCATTTATTGCCGGGAAAAGACGAATTACGTCACCGGGCCATCATCGACGATTTACAGAATAAATGGTTTACGTCAAAGGAGGAGGTGGCATGCCAGAGGACTTTCTCGGACTGTTCCGCAGCGAAACGGATATTGTCACTCTGCAGCCTGGTCAGGTGCTTTTTGAGAAAGGCGAGGCCGGACGTCACATGTATGTGATTCAATCGGGAGAGGTGCGGATTCTTGACGGCAATCACAATTTCGAAAGCGTGTCAGCGGGTGGAATTGTGGGCGAAATGGCGTTGATCAGCGAAAATCCCAGGAGTGCCACCGTCCAAGCTATCAGTGAGAGCATCGTCATTCCCATTGACGAGAGGCGCTTCTCGTTTCTTGTCCAACAAGCGCCATTTTTCGCAATCCGGGTCATGCGGGTCATGAGCGCTCGTCTAAAGGCGATGAACGAACGGATTACTTCTTTGCCCAACAAATAGTGCCTGCTGTAAGCAGCCACCACGCCGGAATAAACGTTGGTTCATGTTAGATGATTTTACCGCCGGGGCCGGCCGCAAATTCCGCTTCCCCGGCGCGCCGATCGAGGACTATGACGGTGTGTTCGAAGTTCTCGACGCCGGTCTCCTCTCTGGCGGCTGCGTGATTGATCGTGTGAACCCCACCATGCGCGTGGCCTAGAGGCATGTTGTCCGCCATAGTCTTTTGCGAGGATAGGCCCGCGAGTCCGTCCCGCCGCGATTTGGCCGAGCTTTTGGCGCGCACGCTGGCGTCTCTGGTGACGGCCAAAGTCGAAGGCCTTCTCGGCGATGTCAGGATCGCGGGACCGGCTGGGAAAAACTTAAGTATTCTCGCCAATCACGCGGGGTGCGACTTGATCGAGGCGGAGAACGAGGCGGCCTGGCTCGGTCTCGCCTTGCAAGAGGCACGCGGTCCCAATGTGTTCCTGCTGCGTTGCGGACGCATTCCAGAAGCGGGTTTTATCGAGGAAGCGGGTGATTTTTTGGCGAGTCACAGCAAGGATCAACCGCGCACGGCGTATTTGCATGCCCTGCCCGAAAGCTTCATCGAACGGATATTTCCGTCTCTCGCGCCGGTCGCAGGACTCATCGCCTCCCGCGATCTCATGCTGGCCGCGCCGCGCGGCGGCTTTCCAAAGCTCGCGGGCTTTGTTGCTCCCGCGACCATATTTTCTACGCGCGCACGCCGCATCGGTTGACCGGTTTCGCGCAGCAAGCCGACCCAAGATCCGTACAGTCCTAAGTCCGCCGTCCTTTTCTTCTCTCTGAATGGCCGATCGATCGTTTGCAGCACTGAACCGGCTTTGTTTCAATATGGCCGCCCGTCCTTATGGGTAAACTTCCATTTGCCGTCAGCGTCTAGCGCAGCTTTGATATCGTCGTTGGGATAGCTGCCTTCGTCGCCGCTGCTGCGATCGCCGACCTCAAGGTAGACGACATCCGTGTCGGTCCGGTTGACCAGCTGATGGGCGACGCCTTGCGCTGGGAAACCCGCGCACATGCCAGGAAAAAGGTCGATCTCTTTTACGTCAGTGACGAGCGTGGGACTCCCTTGCAATATAAAGACAAACTCGTCCTGCTTGCTATGCCGATGAAGCAGAGCCGACTCGCCACCCGGTGACAGTTTCGTCAGATTTACCCCGAAGTTCTTAAGTCCGAAGAGATCGCCCAGGGGTCGTTTTTCTCGCTTGCTCATGCGACTGAAAAACGGTTCCGGATAAATTGATGGCTTGATACGCTGTGGAGCAGCTTCGGCCTGGATGGCAATCGGTATGGACGTCTCACTGTCGTTCAACTTCGCTACCCTTCGTCGATCTCTGCGCGTTAAGCCCCTCTACTGCGCAAATGTATTGCAGCTGTCGACTTCGCCCGATTTCAGGCCGGTGGTCAGCCATTGGACTCGCTGCGCCGACGAGCCATGCGTGAAGGAATCGGGCACGACCGTGCCTCGCGATGATTGCTGCAAACGATCGTCGCCTATCGCCTGCGCGGTCGCGACCGCTGATTCGAGGTCGCCCTTCTCAAGGAATTGGCGGCTGCGTTCCTGATTGGCGGCCCAGACGCCAGCCAGGCAATCGGCCATGAGTTCGACACGTACCGACAAATTATTCGCGCCGCTCTCATTGCCCTGGCTCGCGGCACGCTGCTGCGCCGCCTGAACTTTCGGCAAAATGCCGAGCAGGTTTTGGACGTGATGGCCGATCTCATGCGCGATGACATAAGCGTAGGCGAAATCGCCGCCGCCGCCGAGGCGCCGTTTCATGTC
>PLUZ01000225.1 GCA_003162995.1 Methylocapsa sp.
ACAGTAGACAGCAGATCTACAGTGGTGCAAACTGTACCCGGCCAGTGTCTAGGCGTCCAACAGTGGCGTAGCGTCCTCGATGGGTTCATCCGCTGCAACGGGGGTGAAAACATCGATCATCACCGGCAGGATGATCAGGATCAGGATCGGCGCCAGAAGAATGCCGCCGACCACCACCAACGCGAGAGGGCGCTGCACCTGCGAGCCGATGCCAGTCGACACGGCCGCGGGCAGCAGACCGACGCAAGCCGCAACGCATGTCATCACGACCGGGCGCAGCAATGTCGTACCAGTCTGAATAATCGCGGCCCTTCGTTCGAGGCCAAACGCATTGACGCGCCGGAAATACGATAGAAAGATCACGCCATTCATGACGGATATGCCGAAGAGGGCGACAAAACCGATGGCGGCCGAGACGCTGAACGGCGTTCCTGTCAGCACCAGCGTGAAGATGCCGCCGACCACGGCCATCGGGATGACGCTAGCGGCAAGCAGCGTGTTGCGCATCGTCCCAAACATTCCATAGAGCAGCAGCAGGATCATGCCGATGCTCACCGGCACCAGGATCGACAAACGCTTGATGGCATCTTGCAAATTCTCGACCTCGCCCACCCATTCGAGCCGCGACCCGACCGGCAGAACGACCGAATCGGCGACCTTTTTCTGGGCTTCCAGAACCGCGCTTCCAACGTCGCGTCCCCGCACGCTGAACTTGATCGGGATGTAACGTTCCTGCCTTTCCCGGTAGATGAAGGCGGCGCCTGAGGACAGCTTGACGTCGGCAACTTCGCTGAGCGGCACCTGGATCGTACCATTGGGACCCTGCGCGCCAATGGTGATGTTGCGAATGGAATCGAGATCCTGCCGCTGGTTCGGCGAGAGACGCACCATCATCGGGAAGTGCCGGTCGCTGCCCTCCTCATAGAGGTCGCCGGCAGTTTGACCGCCGATCGCGGCCTGAACTGTCGCATTGATGTCGCCAGCCATGAGCCCGTAGCGCGCCGCCTTGTGACGATCGACGGTGATCGTCACTGACGGCTGGCCAAGCGTCGTCAAAACAGCAAGGTCGGTGATCCCTTTGACGGTTTTCAGGACGTCCTTGATCTTATTAGCGGTGACGTTCATCTGCTTCAGGTCGGTCCCGAACAGCTTGACCGAATTCTCGCCTTTCACGCCGGACGCAGCTTCCTCGACATTGTCTTGGATATTCTGCGAGGCGTTGAAATCTACCCCGGGGAATTCCGCCTGCAACTTGTCGACGACGTCCTTCGTCAACTCCTCCTTGGTGACGCCTTTCGGCCATTCGGACGGCGGCTTCAGCGGCACGTAGAATTCGCCATTGTAGAAACCGGCGGTATCCGTGCCGTCATCCGGCCTTCCGTGCTGCGAGACCACGGTGACGACTTCCGGAAAGCTCTTGATGACGGCGCGCATCCGGTTGACGTAGCCATTGCCCTCTTCGAGCGAGATGGAGATCGGCATGGTCGCGCGGATCCATAGATTACCTTCTTCGAGCTTGGGCAGAAACTCGAGTTGCAGCGCCCGGCCGGCCAGCACGCTCAGCAGAACCAGCAACACGCCGGCGCCAAGCGTCAGCACCCGGTTTGCGACCGCAACACGCAGGATGGGGTTATAGGCCTTGTGAAGAAGGCGCACGACAATCGTCTCCTTCTCCTCGAGTTCCTCCGGCAGCAGCAGGGCCGAAAGAGCAGGGGAGACCGTAAAAGTCGCGATCAAAGCGCCGATCAAGGCATAAGCATAGGTTTTCGCCATCGGCGAAAAGATATGCCCCTCGATCCCGCCAAGACCGAACAGCGGCACGAACGCAGCTACAATGATGGCAACCGAGAAAAAGATCGACGTGCCGACCTCGTTGCCGGCGGCGTGGATGACTGCCATGCGGATTGGCAGCCCTGGGAGCGTGTCCGCGACCCGGTCGAGTTCCCAGCCTACCGAGCCAGGCCTTCGATCCTCTCCTCGCCCCAACTCAACCAGATGGCGGTAGATATTTTCCACCATCAGCACAGAACAATCCACGATCAGCCCGAAATCGATCGCGCCCACGGATAAGAGGTTCGCCGATTCGCCACGTGCCGTCATGACGATCAGCGCGAATGATAGGGCGAAGGGGATTGTCATCGCGACCACGATGGCGCTGCGCAAATTGCCGAGAAAGATCCACATCACCATAAAGATCAGGATGATGCCTGAAACGATATTGTGCAGCACCGTGTGGGTCGTGACATCGATCAAGTCGGTCCGGTCGTAATAGGGCACCAGGTGAACTCCGGGCGGCAAAATGCCCGAGGTATTCATTTTCGCGACTTCCGCCTCGACCCGTTTCAAGGTCGGCAAGGTCTCGGAGCCGCGCCGCATCAGCACGATCCCCTGGACGATGTCGTCTTCATTGTCCTGCCCCGCAATCCCGAGGCGCGGCACATGCCCGACGCTGACCGTGGCGACATCGCTGATCAGCACGGGAACATTGTTGTTCTGCGTGACAACGGTGTTGGCGATGTCGCTCATCGAGCGGACCAGCCCCACGCCGCGCACCACCGCCGCCTGCGGACCGATAGCGAGTATCTGGCCGCCGACATTGATGTTGCTGTTGTTCAGCGCCTGCAAGACCTGGGTCAGTGTCAGGCCATAGCTTTGCAGCTTGGCGAGATTGACCGTGACATCATAAGTCTTGGTCCGGCCGCCCCAGCCAGTGATGTCGATGATACCTGGCACGGCCCGGAAGCGCCGCTCGATCACCCAGTCCTGAAGCGTCTTGAGATCGGTCAGGCTGAAGCCGGGCGGACCTACCAGGCGGTAGCGGTAGATCTCGCCGGTTGGGCTTGCGGGAGAGATCCCGGGCGTAATATTGCCGGGCAGGGGCGAAAGCTGCGAAAGGTGATTCAGCACCTTCTGCTCCGCCTCCTCATAAGTGTAGTCATAGGTGAATTGCACTTTTACGTCCGACAGGCCGAACAACGAGCTGGTCCGCACCGCGGTGACATGCGGGATGCTGGCGAGCGCGATTTCTATGGGGATCGTAACATAGCGCTCGATTTCCTCGGCCGACTGGCCGGGCCATTGCGTCACCACATCGACGAGCGGAGGAACCGGATCCGGATAGGCTTCGATATTGAGATTGGCGAAGCTGACACCGCCCGCCACGAGGACGGCTAGAAGCATCACGACGACGAGGACACGGCGTCTCAGGGCAAAGGCAATTACGCGATCCATGTCGGCCTCTTGTCCGAATTCCTTGGCCCAGCTGCCCGGGCGGGTCCAGCGCCGTCAATCCCCGGCTGCGGCACGATCGATGAAAATGCTGCCCTGAGTGATCACTTCGTCGCCCGCCGACAGCCCCGAAAGAACCTCGACATTCGGCCCATTTATGATCCCTGTCTTGATTTCGCGCGACGTGAGATAATGGTTCTTGTCGGTAACCCAGACCCGCTCGCTGTCGCCTTCGAAGACGATGGCCCGCGCCGGCACCGCAAGGTTCTTGCGGCCAACACCTGTCGCGATACGGAAATCAGCCCACATCTCCGGCTTCAGCAAGCCTTCGCCATTCGGCACCTCAGCGCGGATCGGCAACCGATGCGTATTGGGGTCGACCATGGGCGCGACGAAGGTAAGCTTTGCCTTGAAGACCTTGCCGGGATAGGCGGTCACACGCACTTCAACCGACTGGCCGACACGCACGAAAGGCGCATCGGTCTCGCGCACATTGGCGACGAGCCAGACGGTCGACAGATCGCCGATCAACATAATGGGATCGGTTGCGCCCTGGCTGATATATTGCCCGACCCCGAGCTTGCGCATCAGCACCTCGCCGCTGATCGGCGCCAGCACGTTCAGATCGGGAGAGGTCCGCGCCAGCGATTCCGTATCCGTCTCTCCGGATTGAACGCGAATGATGCGTAGCTGGTCCTGAGCGGCCGTGAGCCCGATCTCGGCGGATTTCAGGTCGTTCTGCGCCGCCGTCAGATCAGCCTGGGCCTGCTGCCAGTCTTTCAAGGCGCCCCCCTTGGCGAGGTATAATTGGTGGGCGCGATCCTCGGCCGTCTTCGTCAGGTTGAGCTGCGACTGCGCTTTCGCCAAAGCCGCCTTCCCCACGACGACATTGTTGATCGCCTGCACGAGATCGGTCGAGTCCAACCGGAACAACGGCTGCCCCTGCTTGACAGTGTCGCCAGTGTGGACAAACACAGCGGTCACCCGGCCATTATAGGGAGGGTAGACAGCTGTGGCGAGATGCTCGTCGACCGCAATCTTCCCTTCAGCCTGGCGCTGCGGCAGAAACTCCATCTCCTCAACCTTCGCTGTCCGCATCGTCGCCCATTGCTGGGGTGTAAGCTGGTACCCGGGGGCCTCGGAGGACTCCGCTGTATCGGTCGATGTCTCCACCTTCGCCGCGCGGAACGGACCGATCAACCAGAGCCCCAGGATGCCGCCCACGATGATGATAAGGAGCGTGAATTGCACCCGGCGCGGCACGCCGAACACTCTTCTTGGAGTCGCCCGCGCGCGTTTCACCTCGGTTTCCATGGCGTCNNTTCAGGGGAAGGACCGGGATCACTGTAGCACCCCGAAAATGGGATAGGCAATTGCCGGACCACGATGGCGGCCTTTTGAACCGGCCGCTGCATACCGCGTGTCCATCCTAATCTCCGTGGAGCCGCACCTCTGAAATAAGGTCCAGCGGCCGCGCTTGGCGGCTGCTGGTCTTGCTTTTAAGGTCTTTGGCTAGAAGTGCCAGATAATGTCACCCGAGGCGATCGCGATGGAATGTTTGGTGCCATTGTCGAAGGCCGGTGCATTAAGTGAATGGTACCAAGCGACTTCGGGGCGGAGCTCGACTTGCGGCGAGAGCCAATGCTGCCAGCTAATCGCCCAATTGTTATAAGCCGTCGCAAAGCCGGTGCGCTGGCCGTTGATGTCGTCATACCATTCGCCGCGCAAGGAAATATTGTCCAACGGAGAGAATTGGTAGTTCAGGTAGAAAAGCAAAGACCATTCCTTCGCCATGCACGAGGTCTCGCCAGTTGGGCAGAAGGCTTCGTTCGGATGGTTGTACGGAACATAGGCGAAGGCCGTGTTCGCATAGCCCTGCGACACATCGGGAACGTTTCTCTCATACATGTAATAGGATTCAATCGAGATGTGCCATTGGTCGTTGAACTTATGGTAATAGGTGCCGCCCAGCCATTGCAGATTGTTGTAACCCCAGTTGCCGTTGTTCATGCCGTTAGCGCAGAGGTAGATATTGTCCCAGGCATTGTTGCTTTCCCATTGGACGCAGCCGGTGTAGGTCGGCTGTGCGCCAGGGTCCCTCGCGCCTTGATAGCCAGGATAGCCGGTCACGGGATTGATGAGCGAGATGTGTGTCCCGTTCCACGGAACCGTTTCCGTGCCGGCGCTGATGCCAAATTGCAGCTCCCAGTTTTCGGTCAGCTTGAGAGTGCTAATGAGACCGGTGTTCGTGTAATTGTCGAGCGAGTAGGTCATCGAGTGCGAGTACGTATAATTGTTCGGCGCGAGCTGCGCCTCGATGTCCGGCAACGAGATATAGCGCCCGACACGGATCTCCAACCCTTGCGCCACAGAGGGCACATAGATTTCGCCATAGACCATCGGCATGTCGTAGCCGGCAAAATGGTTGCCGTATAAAAATTGGTTGCTGAAGATGCCATAGGCGGTGGTGTAGCGGTAGTTTTCGCCATAGATCCCGCTGACGCGGAAGCCCCAGTCGATATGGTCCATCTGCACCGTGTCGGGGATGCGCTCCACATAAAGCACAGCCTGGTCGAGCTGGACGATATTGGGCGTAAACCCATAGGCCGCCGGGGCGTTGCCGCCGTAGCCGGTTTTCGCCGAGCTGACATTGCCGCCCGGGTCTATCCAGCCATAGATCTGAATATGCTCGTCGTACAGAGTCTTGCCGGCCACATTGTCGGTGCCGATCGCCTTCATCAGGGGGCTATCGACCGCATTGGGCGTCGATTCGCCGATATAGTCCACGCCGCCTTGCGGCCAATCCGCAAATGGCATGGGCGGGGTGCTCTCCGGCGGCGCCGGCCACGGCGGCGGCCGGCGGCTCGGCGGGCCGGGCGGCGCGTTCGGGTCCGCAGGTGCTGTCTGCATCCCCCACTCGTCGGCATAGGCATGATAGAGGCGCGTAAAAAAGTTCGACTCAGCGGGCGCCGGGGCCGGATTCACATCCGCGGCGAAGGCGGCACTTGTGGAGCAGAAAAGGGCCGCCGCCAGGGCCATTCGAGAGACCGCCGGATGTGATTTGAACATTGTATTCCCCTTGGATCGACTAAACTTCATGCGCCACCGCATCGGGATGCCATTGCCTTGCTCTCGCGCGTAGCGCAGCGGCCTTGCCGGCAAAAACAGACCAAGCGTCTCGGCCAGACTCCATTCGATTTGGCAATGACTGCCGATGATCAAATGAGCG
>PLUZ01000387.1 GCA_003162995.1 Methylocapsa sp.
ATGGCCTTTACGACATTTGCACAAATTATGTTCCGGGCCAGGCGGTTGGCGATTGCCTTCTGCGCGGGCTTGGCGGCGACTACACACGCGCGACGGTGGAAGCGTCCTGGCAGCGCAAATTCATCGATCCGATCGGTGAAGTTTTCACGCCGTTTGCGTTCGCCCGCGCTAACGGCGAATGGCTCGACGTCAATACGACAAATTCCTATACGTTTGGGTCGGCCTATGGCACTTCGACGTACTTCAACGCTTCGCAGCAGAATTTTCTTGGCACCAATAACCCGACCTTTTACGGTGAGTTCATCCCTGGAGCGGGGCTCGAATACCGCTATCCCTTCTTTGCCAAGACAAGCTTTGCCTCGATGGTGTTCGAACCGATCGGACAGATCATCGTGCGTCCGAATCAGGAAATCGGCTCGAATTCGCTCGTGAATTTGGATGCGCAGAGCCTCGTTTTTGACACTTCCAACTTGTTCGATTGGAGCAAATATTCAGGCTACGACCGGTTTGAAACCGGACTCAGGGCGAATTATGGTGCTCAGTTCACGATGAAATTCAATAGCAGCAGCTATATCAACGTCATGGCCGGGCAATCCTATCAGGTAGCCGGGACGAATTCCTATGCGACCCCAGACGCCGCCAATGTCGGTCTAAGCTCGGGGCTTGACACAAGGCTCTCCGACTATGTCAGCTCTCTTACAATCGTGCCGAATCCGATTTTTTCCTTTATCACCAAGGCGCGATTCGATGTCAGTTCATTGGACCTCAAGCGCCTCGACATCGGCGTAAACTATAATTTCGGAGCGCTGACCGGCTCCGTTTCATTCGCGGATTATGCGTCCCAGCCCGTCATCGGCTATGACGTTCGCCGCGAGGGGCTTGCGCTCTCCTCGCAATATAAGATTAGCGACAATTACTTCGCGCAAGGCAACATCACCTTCGACATGAGCCGTCAATATTATCCCCTTTCCATTATCGGCTATTCCAATCCAGGTCCCTTCGCGATCGCGTCCTACGGGATCGGTGGGGGCTATCATGACGAATGCACCACCTTTTCCATCAATTACAGCTCTACATATCAAGATAACGGGAGCGCATACCTGTATCGCAACCAAACCGTGATGTTCACGTTGCAATTGCGCACTTTGGGGGAAGTGAAGTATAGCCAGACCTTTTCCAACGCCAACTCGCTCGACGGTGTTAATAATTCTAATCCTATCACGAAATATTAGGTACTTGACGGACCCGGAATAGTTTAACGCACGAGAAGGAGAGAACTGGATCATGGAGATAAAAAACGATGCGCGGGGGAACCGTGCCGCGCGCGTCGCTTGCTTGCGCTTAAGTTTGCGCGTGGCCGCCGTTGCGCTCGCCGCGTTCATGGCTCTCGCCAGCAACGAGGCCTTCGCCCAGGCAATCATTGCCAGCATCAACGGTGATCCGATCACCAACATCGATATCGACGAGCGGATGAAAATGCTGCGCGTTTTGCGCAAACCCGCAACCCGCGACGCCGCGATCGAAAGCCTCTTTTCGGATCGCCTCGAAATCCAAGAAGAGAACAAGTTTGGCGTCACTCTAAGGGATAGTGACGTCAATCAGGAAATCGTTAAGATCGCGAAGGAAATGAAAATTGCACCCGAGGCGTTGGTCGGGGCACTTGAACACGCCGGTGTGACGCCGGACCATTTCAAATCCCATTTCCGCGCCGACGGGGGGTTCGTTTTCCTGGTGCAAGCCTTGAACAAGGGCGTCGAAGCGAGCGAAGAACAGGTGCGCGCAGAACTCGCCAAGCAAGGCGGCAAGGCGGCCGCCGGAACGCAATATACGGTACGCGAGATCATTCTCGCGATCCCACATACCGCGACTCCCGCGTCCATGACGGAGCGCGTCCATGAAGCCGAGCAATTGCACGAGCGGTTCACCGATTGCGATAGCGGCTTGCCCATGGCCCGCGCCATGAACGACGTGACCGTTCGTGATCCCCTGATCAAGACCTCGCTCGAAATCAACGAGTCCCTGCGTCAAATGCTCGATAAGACCCCGACCGGGCATCTGACTGCGCCGCAACGTTCGACCGAGGGGCTTGAGATGATCGCCGTGTGCGCGAAAGGTGCTGCCAAGGATGACAGCGCGGTGCGCACCGCAATCTCGCAAAAGCTTCTGGCCGCCCATATCGAGGCCGATGCCGAACGCCGTCTCAAGGAATTACGCGCGAGAGCCGTGGTCGTGAACCATTAGAGCATGTCCCGAAAAAGCTGCTCGGCTTTTTCGATGAGGACATGCTCCAACTCTGTGAATCTAAGCGATGCCTTCCCGATCAGATGAGTCCATCTGATCGGGAAGCGCTCTAATGGCGAGGTATGGATGGCGCGATTGCTGCCGGCAAACATTGTACCCTTGGCTTTGTCGCAAGGCGACCCTTCCGGCATCGGTCCGGAACTCACATTGAAGGCCTGGCTCAAGACGCATGAAGATCAAGGCGCACCGCCTTTCGTCGCTGTCGCCGACCCGGATCACCTCGCTACTGTAGCGCTAAACTTGGGCCTGAAGGTTCCGGTCAAGATCGTCGCTGGTGCCGAGGCCGCGTCCGTGTTTCGTCATGCGTTGCCGGTGATCGCCTTGAAACATTCCGTTGCCGGAAAGCTCGGCACGCCGGATGTGAGGGACGCCGCCGGAACCATAGCCTCAATTGAAACTTGCGTGCGGCTCGTCCGCGCCGGAGAAGCATCTGCCATCGTCACCAATCCGATCGCCAAGGAACTCTTCTATCGCGCAAGCTTTCGCTATCCGGGGCATACCGAGTTTTTGGCTGAATTGGCGGAGCGCTATTTCGGCGTAAGCGCGCGGCCAGTGATGCTGATCTGGTCGCCGAAATTCGCTGTCATCCCGGCAACGATTCATGTTCCGCTTGCGCGGGTTCCGGCGCTGTTGACGCGTGAGCTCCTCGTCGAAACAGGTTTCATTGCCGCGCGGGAGCTCGCCTCGCGCTTTGGAATAAAAAAACCGCGACTGGCGTTCACCGGTCTCAACCCTCACGCTGGCGAAGGCGGCACAATGGGACGCGAGGAAATCGAGGTTATTTCGCCGGCGCTCGCGGACCTCGCTGCCGCGGGGGTGGCGGTGAGCGGACCTCACGCGGCGGACACTCTGTTTCGCGCCAGCGCGCGCAAACGCTACGACGTCGTCATCGCAATGTATCACGATCAAGCGTTGATCCCGGTGAAAACCGTCGCATTCGACAGCGCGGTCAACGTGACCTTGGGCTTGCCCTTGATCCGCACCTCTCCCGATCACGGCACGGCTTTCGACATCGCGGGAAAGGGAATAGCCGATCCAGCGAGCCTCATCGCGTCCTTGCGCCTTGCAGGCAAGCTCGCGCAACGCGCAAGCTCGATCCAAGCTCGCGGGAATTGACCGTGCGGTCCATTCTCGTATTTTCGCAATAATCCTCAAAATGCGAAAATCAGGACCACGATCCATCGGAGATAATCAGCTCGACGGTCTTCCACCGCTGCGCGAGGTTACCGCTGCGCATGGGCTCCTTGCCAAAAAGTCCTTAGGCCAGAATTTTCTATTTGATCTCAATCTTACCCGCCGCATCGCGCGCGCCGCCGCGCCGCTGCTTCACCTCGACCTTGCCTTCGGCCAGCCCCTTAGGGCCGACCACCACTTGCCAGGGCAGGCCAATCAGATCGAGCGTGGCGAATTTCGCGCCCGGCCGCTCGTCGCGATCGTCGTGCAGAACCTCGAGTCCGGCGTTCTCGAACTGCTGGACGAGATCGGCGCAGACTTTCCCGGTCGCGGCGTCGCCCTGCTTCAAATCAGCGACGCCGACATGGAAGGGCGCGACCTGCTCCGGCCAGATAATGCCATTGTCGTCATGGCCGGCCTCGATCAGCGCCGCCACCAGCCGCGACGGGCCAATGCCGTAGGAACCCATCGACAACGTGATCTCCTTGCCGTCCGGCCCGTTCACCACGGCCCGCATCGGCTCGGAATATTTGGTTCCGAAGTAGAAAATATGGCCGACTTCGATCCCTCGCGCGGCGACGCGCGAATCCTGCGGCACCGCGTCATACGCGGCTTCGTCGTGCTTCTCGCTGGTCGCGGCGTAAAGGCTGGTCCATTTGCCGACAACTGCTTCAAGCGCGGCCGGGTCATCGAAGTCGATGTCGGCGGCGGGGGGCGTGAATTGCAGAAAGTCCTTGTGGCAGAAGACTTCGCTCTCGCCGGTAGAGGCCAGAATGATGAATTCATGCGAAAGATTGCCGCCAATCGGCCCGGATTCAGCGGCCATCGGAATCGCCGTCAGCCCCAGCCGCGCGAAGGTGCGAAGATAGGCGACGAACATCTTGTTGTAGGAATGTCGGCCAGCCACGGCGTCAAGATCGAAGGAATAGGCGTCCTTCATCAAGAATTCGCGCGAACGCATGACGCCGAAGCGCGGCCTCACCTCATCGCGGAATTTCCACTGGATATGGAAGAGGTTGAGCGGCAGATCCTTGTAGGAGCGCACATAGGCCCGGACGATCTCCGTGATCATCTCCTCATTGGTGGGGCCAAAGAGCATCTCTCGGTCATGCCGGTCGGTGATGCGCAGCATTTCCTTGCCATAGGCGTCATAGCGCCCGGACTCGCGCCACAGATCGGCGGACTGGATGGTCGGCATCAGGACTTCAACGGCGCCCGCCCTGGTCTGCTCCTCCCGGATGACGGCGTTGATCTTGTTCAGAACGCGCAGCCCCAGGGGCAACCAGGCGTAAATGCCGGCGGACTCCTGCCGAATGAGCCCGGCCCGCAGCATCAGCCGATGCGAGACGATTTCGGCCTCCTTGGGCGTTTCGCGCAGAATGGGCAGAAAGTAACGGGAAAGACGCATGGGCTCGTGTCCAGAAACGAATCGGCGGGATTGTGGGGCGGCGCCTGTTGAAACGCACCCCGGCCCAAAACACAAGAGAGAGGATGGAAAGGGGCGGGAGCGGGGTGCATACAGGAATCAAGCGGAATCGCGCATTGCCCCGACGCGTTTGTATCGTCAGCAATCTCGCGGATTGATCGAAACCTCCGCGATCGCCGCGCCGTTATTGTCCTTGAGCGAATAACTGACGACCGTGCCATTTTCCCGGTAGGCGGGCATCATCGAGCAGACGCGCTCATGCAGCTGCGCCCTCAGATCAGCGAGTTTATTTGAATTGCCCACCAGATTCTTCGCGGTCTCTTCGGAAACGATCGTATAAATGTAACTAAAGACGTTGCCAGGTCCAGCGGTGACTTTATCAAGCCTGACGCCTTCACTGACCATCTCCGGAAGCGTGGCGTTCAGTACTTCGGCCTCGCGGTCGAGGTTGATGAATACGACTTCGTCGTCCAGTTCAGTGGATGAAGCGGTTCGATAATATCTCCCGGCCATGAAAAGCACAGCGAGCAGAAGAACTACCGCGATTGTTTGCGCCGCGCTTTTCGCCGCCCACATCCTTGTTCCCTCCGCCCTTGTCCGACGTTCTTGTTTCAAACAGGCGTCGCTTTGAACGTATTCTTGTCCCGCTTCCCTCACTTAGGCAATCCGAAAGCGATCATTTGCGCCACGGCCCGATCAAAAAAGCTTCGCTCGCCGGTAAATTCCTCCAGAACAGGCTATAATACAACAAGTATCACGGCGGTCGGCATTTAGCGCCGGGGGTGCGATTGGCGACCGCCCCGTAGCCCGGCTCCTCCGTGGCGCCCATGGCGGAAAGAGGAAATCGCCTCTCCGCATTCCCATATCCTTGGGTAAAGGCCGCTACGGAGTCGCCGCCATGATTGAGGACGCGTCGCCCTTTCTTGCGCCCTACGCGCCGCCCGACGAAGAACTGGCGCAGTCGCTGCTCGCGATGCGCCCCGGCGCCGCAGCCAAGGCCAAGGCCGAGACTATTGCCGAAGACCTGCTCGACGCCATGCGGGCGCGACGCGGGGGCATTGGCGGAGTTGAGGACTTTCTCCATGAATTCTCGCTTTCTTCGCGAGAAGGACTAGCCGTCATGGCGCTGGCGGAATCGCTGCT
>PLUZ01000068.1 GCA_003162995.1 Methylocapsa sp.
CGTCGAGCCGCCGCAGCAGAATGACAAAGTCTTCCTGCAGAGTGCCCGGCGAATGGAAGAGAGATTGCAATCCCTCTCGGAGCAAGGCGGCCATGGAAGGTTTGCGATGAAGTGCGGCGTCAACTGTTATGAAGCGCGCCAGCGCCTCACGTTTGTTGTCTGAAGGAGTATGGGTTTTATCCATAGCGGCCGGTCTCGTTGCGTTGCGTGCGAATTTGGCATGCGCGGGCGCGAATGAGATTATGGCGAAGCAGGGAGCAAAGTTTTAGTCGGCCGTGTCAAACGCGGCCTCAGGGCCTGCGCCGCGGGCGCGGCCGAAGGCTCAGGCACGTTCGCTGGCCCACTTCAGAAACTTTGCACCGGACCCTTTGCGGCCGGGGCGAGACTTCCAAGCGGGCGAGGCGCTCCCGGGGCGCCGGGATTTTGGGACGGATCGAAGGCATCAACGCGCGGGGCTTTCGTAGCGGCAGCGCGCGGGACCGCGCCCCGGTGGTCCGGGCGATCGAACCGTTCGCTCGCCTTGGCGAGCTTCGTCGTCAATTCGCGTTGCAGGCGGTCGACCTTGCCGGCAAGTTCGGCGATCTCGGCGCCGGTGTCAGTCTTCACCGCATCGAGACGCGCCTTGAGGCCTTCGAGGGCCGTGGCCTCCTTTGCGCTCGGGCTTTGGGCGTGCCCCGCCTCGACCCTGGCCTTGAGGGTGCGGATTTCGTCGGCCATTTGGTGGACCATGCGGAGGATCTCGGTGCGCTCGCCGCCCGGTTGTGGCCCGTCGATCGAGGCGGGCTGAGGCATCCTCGCGGAAAAGGGCAATTGACCCCCGGAAAAATAGGCGCCCGCCACTCCCGCGAAAGCAACGAGGCCGGCCGCCAAGGCCGCGCGTGGACCATAGCGGAGAAGGGGTTCAAAGAGGAAAGGCCATCGTCGCGCCGAGGCGGCGTCGGCGGTCTCGAAAGACGCAGAGCCGAGGATCGAGTCCGCCGCGCGCGCTCTGATCTTGAGGATAGGCGCATCCGGCGGGGCGGCTGCTTTGGCCTCGGCAGCGGCTTCGTCGCACGACATGGGCAGGCTCCAGGAGTGGTTTCCTCACAAGCCTTGCGCGCATTCCGTTAACAGCCCGTTGACGAAGGCCGGATTAAAACTGCGACTGAGGCTCGACCACTGCCAGCGATATGACGGGCCTAACGATCTCTCCTACGCAGAACCATCATGTGATAGTCTTGGTAAGTCTGGCGAAACAGGTTGAAACGGGAGGGAGTGCCGTGACCAGCAGTTCGGATTTTCGAAGGCCTACCAACCTTGGTCCGGGAGTCGAGGCGCTGCGCGCCAAGTGGGGCTGGATCGTCGCACTCGGCACCATTTATGTTCTTGTGGGACTGATCGCGCTCTACAGCGTCGTCATGGCGACCGTTGCGAGCGTATTTGTGGTCGGCATTATGATGCTAATCGCCGGCGTTGCCGAGGTCATCAACGCATTCCAAGTCACATCATGGGGCAAATTCTTCCTCTGGATTCTTCTCGGCGTGCTGTACATCCTTGCCGGCCTCGTCACGTTCGAGAACCCACTCCTTGCCGCAGCGCTCTTGACCCTTGTGCTCGGTTCGGCGCTCGTCGCCTCAGGCATCATGCGGATCATACTGGCCTTCAATATGAAGGAGGGGACGCCGTGGATCGCGGTGGTGTTTTCAGGTGTAGTCACGTTCCTTCTTGGCCTCATCATTCTGGCGCACTGGCCAGTGTCAAGCCTCTACATTCTCGGACTTTTCCTTGGCATTGATCTCGTCTTCGCGGGAGTTGGCTGGATCGGCGTTGGCTTAGGCCTGAAAGGTCTCGCGTACGAGGCCCACCAAATAGCGGGGCATGATGCCAGCCGTGCCGAAGGCTATGAAGCGGGCCAAAAGGCGGGTCATGAGGCTGGCCGCGCGGAAGGGTATGAAGCAGGCCGAAAAACGGGGCACGAGGCCGGCCGTGCCGAAGGGTATGAGGTGGGCCAAAAGGCGGGACATGAGGCTGGCCGCACGGAAGGGTACGAAGCTGGCCGAAAAGCGGGGCGGGATGAAGCCATGACGCCACCGGAACCGCCACCATCATCGGAGGCATGAACGAAGTCAGGCAACAAGAACTCCGGAAAGCGTGGCCGGATTTTGTCACGCTTTAAGTCCACGTGCGGGTATGAGGGCGCCGTATCGCCTCTTGTTGCCGATGATGGTGACCCTCGAGGTTGGCACTTTATAGCTCCGCACGTCTGGTCGTTAGGTTTCACCGGACCAGTGCGGCACGCACACGGAACGTTGAAAATTGACCCAAACCGGCCATTCCCACGTGGCACTTTGAATGGCCGAGTCGGGTGGAAAGCAGCGATTCGTTCAACCCACTAAAAAGACGCCAAAGCGCCATAACCGGTCATTTCGCGACGGTGAGTTGTGGTCTGATCCGTCATCAACCGTTTCCTCAACGAGCACAATGCAGAGCCGAAGCCCTTTAACCTAAATCCGGCAGTTGG
>PLUZ01000232.1 GCA_003162995.1 Methylocapsa sp.
ATTGCGTGCGAATTTGCACCTTTAGCCGGCCGCTGCGGTCCCTGCTCATATAGAGCGCCGGCGCGTCCGTGACAAAAACCTCTTCGAGCAGCATGCGCAGCCATTCGGCAAAGCCATGGATGCCATCTGGACGGCCGAAGAAACTTGTTAATGCTGCGATTCGCGCTGCATCCATTGTTGTGCGCGAGGATTTATCCCGTGCCACGAAGCTCCACGATTGACGTGCGGCTTGATCCTTTCGCGTCTCGATGACGAGACGCAGAAGATCGTAACCGTCCGCGAGCCCGCGCAGCGTCGAAAAGGTAATCGGCTCATAGGGACGCGGGAGCGTCGAAAGATTATAGCCGGATGGATAATCCCATTGCCGTCCAGCAACCTCGGGGGGCGCCAGCGGCGTGATGGGGTCCAATGGGCCAAACCAGTTCGCCGCCTCCCCCGCGGCTCCGTACAGCGCCATCATCGCCGCGTAATTCCGAAAGACAGACATTCCCGGACACCTTTCGAAGAAATGTCCAGCACAGGCCGACCACAATACTGGCCTAGCGTTATTCCCATAGGCAGCAAAACGCCACTGCTCCACGGCCATAGCACGAATGCAAAAGGCTCGTGCTTCGATATTGCGGGGTCACAATGAATCGCAGGCTAGGGCTACTCGTCGCCTGCGAGTCTTGTCGCGAAATAGGCGATGGTCCGAGAATAAACATCGGCTTTGTTCCATTCTTTAATGACGGCGAAATTAGCTGATCCTGGCGCCCAGGAGCCACCACGCTGCCAGCCATAACTTTTGAGAAAATTGGCGGTCGAAGCTAAAACATCGGGCACGTTATGCATGAGATCACGTCGACCGGTACCGCTGAAATCAACCGCGTATTTAAGATAGGACGACGGCATGAACTGTGTCTGGCCGACTTCGCCAGCCCAAGCGCCGTGCGCGCTGGGTGACAGGTCGCCGCGCTGAATAAGCCGCAAGGCGTCCATGAGTTCGGCCTGGAACATATCAGAGCGGCGGCAATCATAGGCGAGCGTCGCCAGCGCGCGCAATGTAGGCGTGTTTCCGGAGACCGCGCCAAAGTCTGTCTCGAGTCCCCATATAGCAACAATCACAGGAGCAGGCACGCCATACTCCTGCTCGATGCGGGCAAACGTCGGAGCATACTGTTTGATCAGAGCCTGCCCTTTGTGCAGGCGATAGGAATTCACCATTCGGCCAGAGAATTGCTCAAAACTTTGCTGGAATACATGCTGGCCATGATCCTTCGCAACGATCCCTGGATCATAGGTGATGCCGTCAAGCGCGCTGATCGCTGAGCCGGAAATGCCATTGGCGGCGGCCTGCCTCTTGAAATCCGCGAGCCATGCGTCGAAACCCTCCGGATCACGGCAGGTCGCGGCTTGAACCGAAGAAAACCAAAGGAGACAAAAAATCAAGCCCGTAAAATGCATAATCGCTCGCATGAAAAACACTCCAGCTGGGAAGACGTACAACCGATATCCGATCAGGATTCTTAATCAACAGATCCACACATAATTTGTGGATCGCAGCGCGAATCAATACGGGAGCGGCGCATAATACCAGTCCTCGCTCTCAGCAGGACACGAAGCACCCGCCAGGTTTCATTCCGCATTGGCGAGCCAAATCGTTAGCATGGGTTGTATCTAAATTGAACTGCTTACGTGTGTGCTTCCCAAGCATCGAGGACACATCTGGCCGTGCCAGTTGTCATAAACTATGTGTGTCTAAGACCCGACGGTCAACAGCGGGTCTTGCTCTGCCTTTCCTGGACTTCTCTGCCCCGGGTTTATTTCACGAACGGCATAAACAGGCACCTGTGGAACTGCCCCATAACGGCTAGGAACGCAGAACTGATATGTACATTGGATATGATTTCTCCTCAATAATTACAGAATGAAAAAGCGCATTAATCTTTTTCTTTAGAGCTGCCCGCTGGTCGTTGGTCTTGTATACCTGCCGTGCAAGCGAGACGAAGCTAGCGGCGAAATCGCCTCTCGCTTCGTGTTCTCGGAGTGCATCCTCGACGTTCCAGAGCACACAATTTGTGGCCTTGAGTTCAGCCTCGAGTTTCGTCAGCCGTTCACCCCCATACCCGCAATCGGCCTTGAGCTGTCGTAATAGCCCGAGTTCGAGCCGGATATTGTCAAGCTTCGTAGCTTCTTTTACGTGGCTTTCCTTGATCTCCAGGATCGTGATCTTATCGATAAGTTCACCGATCGCACCAGGAATGGCGAGCGCCGTCATTTGCCGTGGTTTGTCCATCAATTGGAGGTCTTGTTTGGTAACGTTTGCCTCGACGGTAGATGCGATCCGCTCAAAAACAGACTTCCAGTTCCCTTTTTCAGCTTGGCGAAAGAGCTTCATGGTAGGATACCAAGGACAATCATCGCGGTGCATCAGCCAACGCCAATCCGGCACGTGTTTTAGGGCAATAAAAACTGGCCTTCCCAACGCCCCGGCAAGATGCGCAATCGCAGTATCCGAAGTGACGACGAGGTCGACATTCGCCATCACAGCTGCACAATCCACGAAAGAGTCGGCTCCCGAATCAAAATCATCTCCCAAACCCTCGATCGTGAACCGGCCGCCTGGCATCTCCACCTCGATCGATTCTTGCTCCTTCATGAGACTGATCAAACGAACGCCGTCGATAGATGCGAGCGGCGCGAAACACGGCACTGGTATCGATCTTTGAAGGTTGATGAACTTATTGCCGTGCCAGCCAATACCTATGCGAAAGCCTTCATTACCGATTCGACCGGCCCATTTCGAGACAAGGCTTGGTTCTGGATGAAGATAGGGGATTGGCGCCGGAACCGTCTCCAAAGTGGTTTGGAAACCGTAAGGAAGGCTCATGAGCGCGCTCTGAAATGAAAAGCGTTCATTCGGATCAAGCGCGTCGACGAGGCGAATAGACTTTGGCAATGTGCGCAGAATCCGATGCATATTCTTGCGGCACAACAGAGTAACATCGGCGCCAGCCTCAACGAGACATAGCAAATACCGTGAAAACTGAATCAAGTCGCCAAGACCTTGTTCATCCCAGACGATAATTGCTTGCCCCGCTAAATTTTGGCCGGCCCATTTAGGCAAATCCGAGATGAAAGACTTGGGTGGCGCGTTCGAACGATCCCAGCGGCTTTCGAAATCCTCGAAGCCTGCCTTCAGGCTGCCTTTGAGAAGCAAGGCGCCAGCCCGGTTGTTCCGCGCGTCCGGAAAACCTGACTTATATTTTAGAGCCTCGTCGAAAGAGACCAGAGCCTCATCGAGCCTGCCCGCCTCCTTTAGGGCCACACCAAGGCCAGATAGGGCTTCAGGAGAATGAGGTTTGATGCGCAAAGCTTCATCATAGCAGGATATAGCTTCGGGACAACGATCCAATTCCTGCAAGACGTTGCCGCGATTAAGCCAAGCATCTGGCGATGAGGGATTGAGACGGACGGCTTCATCGAGACTTGCCAACGCCTCTTCGAGACATCCAAGCTTATTTAACGCTGCGCCACGAATGCCGAGGCTCTGCGGATGTTCCGGATCACGCTGCAAGACCTCGTTGCAGGACAAGATAGCCTCTTCGGCACGGCCCAATTGGAGCAAAATGTTGGCGCGATTGGTCAAGGCCAGCACAAACCCCGGACGGATTTTTAAGGCATATGTGAAGGCTGCAAGCGCGTCTCCGAGATGACCAAGCTCATGCAGGACGTTGCCACGATTGCAGGAAGCTTCATAATAAGAAGCATCGAGTGCAAGCGCCGCATCATAAGCCGCGAGCGCGTCTTGCGGCCTGCCAAGTCCTTGCAGCGCTATCCCTTTGTTGTAGAGCGCCTGCGGGTAACCGCGCCGGTATCGAGAGGAGAGGTCATAGGCAGCGAGCGCTTCTTCGAGGCGCCCGAGCTTTTGAAGGACATTGCCTCGATTGAGTTCCGTTTCTGCGTCTGGCGGACCACGCCGGGCGGCTTCTTCATAGGCCGCGAGAGCCTCTTTGTGGCGTCCGAGCTTTTGCAACACGGAGCCTTTATTGAACAAATTCGAACTACTATCCGGTCTTATCGTATCAATCGCATCGAAGCATGCGAGGGCTTCGTCAAGACGCCCAAATCGTTCAAGCAAGTCACCACGATTCGTCAACGCTTCACAATGAGTGGGGCTCCAGCGCAACGCATCCTCGTAAGCTACAAGAGCATCGGCCACACGTCCAAGGCTCTGCAGGATGACGCCCATGTTGAATAAGGTCTCCGCGTCGTGTGGCCGCAGTTTTAGGATTGCGTCAAACGATTCGAGTGCATCCTTAGGCTGACCCACCCGTTGAAGAACAATGGCGCGAGCGGAGAGCGCTTCCAAAAACACGGGCCGCAAAGCAAGCGCGCGATCGAACCACGTCAGTGCATGGCGTAAATCGTCAGCATTGAAATAGATCAAGCCGAAGATATAGCATCCAGCATCGCTCCGCGCGGCGAGATCCTGATATTGTTTGATGCGGTCAATCGCCTCTTGCCGCGCGCCGGCGTTGAGAAAAGCAAAAGCTTCGGTGATCGCAGTCTGTAGAAGCGCCCTGTCATACGACTCGTCGTGATCTTCGAAGCGGTCCAATTGTTCAAACTGGGAAACGCTCATGCGACCATACTCATTATCCTGCGGGCGGGAATATTGTGCCGGAACCGCATGTTATTCGAGGTGAATTGGCCGATACTGGCCGGAAGAGATTAGCAACCGCCAAGGACTGCTGTGGGACAATCCTAATTAGGCACCACGCGAAACATTCGACATGGATTGAACCGAAGAATACTTTCGCGGGCCTGACGCGAGTCTGGCTGCCTTCTCCACGACACGCTTGTTCTTTCCCATTCGCGCCTTGCCTAAATAGGTTTGTCGTTGATCACGCAAGATGGGCTCCGATCGAAGCTCGAATCCTCTCATATGTTCGAATATGCGGAATCGTCGGAAGAGAGGGACAATCTCCCCCGATCAATTGGGCTACCGTGTACCAGAATGAACAAGCCAACCCACTCTCTTGAGTATAGATTCGAATGAAATTAACCACTCATGCTAGGCCTTAGCCTTTTGAGCCTTGGTCACGATCCAAATTCGTAATTGCCTCACACTGCCACTCGTGGCTCTCTGCAAAGCAATAGAGCGCAGCCAAACATGATCGTAAGTGACAGTGCTTGCTCGAAACAGGAGAGATGGTTTGTCTGCATTCCATAAAATGCCTAACGAGCAAATTAGCCGTGGCCCGATGAGTTTCATGCTACTTCGTTTGGGAACCAGTTAGGAATCCATCGTTGTGATGAGCACCTTTCACCGGAGCGTCTCCATTTGAAAAGCAAATCCGGCCTTCAAGTTCTGGTCGTCGAGGACGAACCACTTATCCGTATGTTGATCGAGGACATGTTGATCGAAATTGGGTGTAAAAACATCAAAGCAGTTGCTTCGATCGATAATGCCTTGATTTTTCTTGCAGATAACCGTCCAGATTTTGCAATCCTCGATGTCGATCTCAGTGGCACACGGAGTTATCCAGTTGCCGCGTTATTGCGATCCTGCAAAACCCCTTTTCTTTTCGTGTCAGGTTATGACGCGGCCATACTCGATGCGGCTTATGCCGATGTTAAGATTCTACAAAAACCATTTCGTATTGGCGATCTCGATTCAGCCATTGAAGCAACATTCGGGTTAGGCCCTGCTGATAAGACTCGGGATAGAGGGGGGAGTTGAATGAAGAGATCAAGCACTGGTGTGACTAGCGACTTACCATTCATTATTCTTCTCCGCCGCCAAGCGGCTGAGAGGGACGGAGAGATGGGGCGTTAAAGGCGGAAGCCGTGTCATGGTTTTGCCGACAATCTTTAGCCACATCGCCGGTGGGATAGGCAGGAAAACCATTGCCTATGATTGCTGCCAGCGACGGGAACGCAAACATTCAGAACAGGGGTGGAATGAGCTAAAGCACTTTCTTGCTGATCCCCGGAATCATGTGATCGAGAAAGAAGCGCTCAGGCTCAAAGAGATTGCGCATACCGGAAACAAAGCATAGAGCAACTATTTTGATACATGACTTGGGACATAACCGGGACTTTGCGAGTGGTCTGCCGCTGTAAGGCGCGGCCATTGACGCTTCTTCGACTGAGCAGCCGAGGACCCAAACCTAGCGGCGCGGGCGTGCACGCCATTCCCGCTCTCTGCGTGGCTAAACCGGGCATATTTGAAAATCCGGAATTTCTATTCCAGGACGCCTATCGCGTTTGCAGCAAGCGCGCGACAGCTTTGGACGTAAAATCCACCATGGGCACAATACGCGCGTAATTGAGCCGCGTCGGGCCGATCACACCGAGCACACCGACGATGCGTTGTTCCCGGTCATGAAATGGCGCGGCGATCATTGAAGAACCCGACAGCGAGAAAAGCTTGTTTTCGGAGCCGATGAAAATGCGGACTCCGTCGCCGCCTTCGGCGCGGTTCAATAGGTCAATTACGTCCTTTTTTGTTTCAAGATCTGCGAAAAGCAAACGAATCCGCTCTAGATCCTCAATCGCGGTTAGGTCTTGGAGCAGATTGGCTTGCCCCCTCACGATCAACTGCGAGCCATGCCCGGCCGATTCCGCCCAGCTTGCCAGCCCGGCATCCACAAGGCGTGCCGTCAATTCGCCAAGCTCCGCCTCCGCCAACTTGTGCGAGGCCTCGATATCGGCCTTGGCCTCCTGCAAAGTTCGGCCCCTGATACGCGCATTGAGATAATTGCCAGCTTCGCATAAGGCAGACGGTGGCAAGCCCGCCGGTATCTGCAGGATACGGTTTTCGACCGAACCATCTTCGTCGACGAGCACAGCGAGAGCGCGCTCCGGCTCGATCCTGACGAACTCAACATGCTTGAGCCGCGCGTTTTCCTTGGTGGTGACGACGACACCAGCGCTGCGTGTCAAACCCGATAACATTATCATCGCGTCGCCAAGTAGCGCTTCAAGAGTCTGCTCCTGCGAGGCAGCTTTAACTTGCGCCTCGATCTGTTCGCGTTCGTCCCGACTAATGTCGCCCAATTCAAGCAGCGCATCGACAAAAAAGCGCAGGCCAAGCTCAGTCGGAAGCCGACCCGCGCTAGTGTGCGGCGCATAGATCAAGCCGATCTCTTCGAGATCCTGCATCACATTGCGAACCGAGGCAGGCGACAATGGCGTTGGCAGAAGCCGCGCAAGGTGGCGCGATCCGACCGCTTCGCCATGTGCGAGATAGCAATCGACAATGAGCCGGAATATTTCCCGCGAGCGTTCGTTGAGACGAGCCAAGCTGTTGGTACCAAACTGCGCAGGATCGCGCGCAGGATCTAAAAAAATTGCCATGTTGGCTAACATGACCGGATGAGGCCAAGGATGCAAGCACGCTCCAGCGGATCTGGTATGAATAAATAGCTCTGATACCCCATACCGGCGGAGCTCAATACCGGCTGGCGTATGACTGCCGTAAAGCGATCTGGCGTTTTGTGTTTGTTACGAGGACCAGACAAGCAACATGGAGCATTTCCTGTCAGCTATCGGCCGACTCCACCATCCTCACGCAAGATTAGACCAACAGAATGGCCTAGCTATCGCGCCTGAGGAAGCTGAATGTCCGAAATCTTATTGACAGGTTCCGCCGTAGGAGAACGCAAAAGTGGGCGTGACATAGGATTTGCCTGTGGAATCATAGCGATACTTTCGATCTTCATCTTGCCGATACCGGCGTTTATAATTGACATCGGTCTTGCGTTCTCGATCGCGTTGTCAGTGCTCATCCTTATGGTCGCGCTTTGGATCGAGAGGCCTCTGGACTTTTCCGCATTCCCGACCGTACTGCTTGTCGCCACTCTATTGCGCTTGGCCCTCAATATCGCAACGACGAGATTGATTCTTGCCAACGGCCCCGAGGGGCTGATGGCCGCTGGCTATATCATTGGTGGATTCTCGAAGCTCGTTATGAGCGGCGATTTCGTCATCGGTCTTATAGTCTTTGCCATTCTCATCACCGTAAATTTCGTCGTGATTACCAAGGGTGCCACGCGTATCGCCGAAGTGGGCGCGAGATTCACGCTCGACGCTATCCCCGGCAAGCAAATGGCGATCGACGCCGATCTTTCAGCAGGACTGATCGACGATAAGGAAGCGCAGCGCCGCAGGCGTGAGCTAGAAGAGGAAAGCTCGTTTTTCGGTTCAATGGATGGCGCATCAAAATTTGTGCGCGGTGATGCCGTAGCAGGGCTCATCATCTTGGCGGTGAATATTTTCGGGGGGATCGTGATTGGCGCCACCCGGCATAACATGCCGCTCGGCGAAGCCGCCGACGTTTTTACGAAATTATCGGTCGGAGACGGCTCGGTTTCCCAAATTCCAGCGCTAATAGTCTCGCTGTCTGCGGCGCTGCTTGTGTCGAAGGGTGGCACAAGAGGAGCGACGGAGAAGGCGGTTCTCAATCAGCTTGTCAGATATCCGCGCGCTTTGTCGGTCGCGGCTCTGCTCATGTTCCTCTTGGCGATCATGCCGGGACTGCCGGTGTTTCCCTTTGCTTTTCTCGGCGGAGTCATGGCTTTTGTCGGCTATGCGGTCCCAAAGCAGCTCACTAAGGAGCGCGATGAGCAAAAGAGACTGGCCGGCGAAGCTGAGCTGCGTAAGCAAAGGGAAGCTCGGGAGTCGGTCAAGGAATCCATGAAATCGGCGGAAATCGAGCTGTGTCTTGGCAAACAGCTCGCCACGAAACTGCTTGCATCGCATAATGAGTTAGCAAGCCGTGTGACGAAAATGCGACGCAAATTCGCGAAACAATATGGCTTCGTTGTCCCAGACATCAAACTTTCGGATAGTCTTTCCATTCCACCGAAGGCCTATCAGATCAAGATGCATGGCACCATTGTCGCGGCGCACGAGCTCAGACTCGGAGAATTCCTTGTCATCTTAGGCGAACGGCGCAGGCCGGATCTGCTTAGCGATGAAGTCCGCGAGCCCGCCTTCGGCATGAAAGCCGTGTGGATTTCCGAGGCATTCGTGAATGAGCTGACACGCGAAGGTTTTAATCCGATCGACAATATATCGGTGCTGCTCACCCATTTGAGTGAAGTCATTCGCAACAACCTCGCGCAGCTTCTCTCATACAAAGACATGCGAATATTATTCGAGCGCCTTGGCCCGGAATACAAACGATTGATCGACGATATCTGTCCCTCCCAGATTTCGTACTCAGGATTACAGGCTGTTTTAAAGCTTTTGCTCGCGGAGCGCGTTTCAATCCGGAACTTGCATCTCATTCTTGAAGCAATCGCCGAAATCGTTCCACATGCACGGCGGGCCGAGCAGGTTACCGAGCATGTGCGCATGCGGATGGCCCAGCAGATCTGCGGCGACCTGCTGGATGGCGGTGTCCTCAAGATCCTGCGCCTCGGTAATCGGTGGGACTTGGCCTTCCATCAAAGTTTGAAACGCGATAGCAAGGGAGAGGTCATTGAGTTCGATCTTGATCCAGTCCTGATCGAAAGTTTCGGAAAGGAGGCGTCCACCGCGATTCGCGAGCACATGGATCAACGCCACAATTTCGTCCTTGTCGCCACGCCTGAAGCGCGGCCTTATGTTCGCATGGTGATCGAGCGTCTATTTGCTACCCTTCCTGTCTTATCTCATCTCGAGATCGCGCGTGGCATTGAAGTCAAATCGCTTGGAACGATTTCATGACAGCGATCGGATCTGACGCCGTATTAACAGCCTTTGTTTTGTTTTGCCGGATAGGCGGCTGCCTAATGTTGATGCCGGGTTTTTCAAACCAGCGCGTCCCACGCAACGTTCGATTGTTCATAGCGTTTTCCGTCACGCTCGCACTGACGCCCCTTCTGTCGGGTGAAATTGAAAAAAATATATCTGGGATAGCTCCGGTGGCATTGACCAGGCTATTCCTTTCGGAAACCTTGATCGGAACGTTGATTGGATTCCTCGCACGTATTTATTTCGGCGCACTCGAAACACTGGGTGGGGTCATTGCGATGTCTATCGGTCTGACTAGCGCGCTCGCGGGTCCGATCGAGGAAAACGAACCCCTGCCGGCGATCTCCACCATGATCTCTCTTACCGCAATGGCGCTTATTTTTTTCACTGACCTCCATTGGGAAGTTCTGCGCGGGCTCGGCGCTTCCTATTCAGCGCTACCGGTATCGGGATTATTCGATGCACGATTCGATCTCGTTCAGGTGAGCGATTGCATGACCAAATCGTTTTTGGTTTCCTTACGGATTAGCAGTCCCTTCATTGTCTATGCCCTGATTATCAATTTCTTGATTGGACTCGCTGGAAAACTAGCCCCTCAAATTCCGCTTTATTTCATCACGGTTCCAGCAGTAGTTGCAGGCGGATTGTTGCTATTCTACGCATCTTGTGAGCCATTCATGCAAATTTTTAATGCGGCTTTCTCGGCCTGGCTAGCTGATGGATGAGCCCGAACGGATCGCAACCTAATGGACAACTCTTGTGCTGGCGAGGACTCGCGCATGCCAAGGAGCAGGGCATGTGAGACATTGCTTCGCCAGCGCCACCGCGTCTTGCCAGAAACAGCTATAAATGAGCGAACGACTTCGCAGATCGCGCCGCGTCCTTGCCGTGCAATCACAGCTCGATAGGTTAGCGCAATGGAGTCTGATTGATCTCCAATCGCGAGCGGTGGTCTTGGGGGATCAACAATGCGGCCTGGTTCGTTTCATGTCGGAGGAATCTGCAGTTGCTGGAATTTTTTCCTCAACGATGATGCGCAGGCTGCAAACCCTAGCAGAAATGCTTGCAACGATCGCAAGCGAACAGGACGTGCAGAGAGGGCGTCATCTGGAAGAACGCAGACGTCTGCATCGCGCCGAATGGATTGTTACGATTCTTGAAAGCGAGGTGCGGCGCAAGGAAGCATTGCGTCAACTCGCCGAAATAATCGAAACCGCTCTACAACGCACGTCATAAGCCTCCCGCAAGCTTGCTAAACCACCTTGACCTCATTGCACTTAAATGCGGGAATCTGCGGTGTCGATAAATTCAGTTTCGGATATCGTTCTGGATGTTGCTAGGGCGGCTGATCCAGTGAGATCTCGAGCGGCGGCCGATAAGCTTTCGAGCGGGGAGGCCGCCAATCAAGCCTCGAGCAGTGGTTTCGACGATGCGTTAACCAATGCTACCATGGCACTGCAAGCATCACAAAACAACGTCGTCAGTGGCGGCACGAAATCCTCCCAAATACTTCCCCTCCTGGATGCCAGAACGAAAGCATATAAAGGCCTGGAACAACTCGTATTGAAGAACCTTATGGAAAACATGATTCCCAAGGACTCCGTGGCCTTTTTCGGCACCGGCACCGCGGGTGATATCTGGCGATCATTCCTGGCGGATCAATTGGCAACGCAGGTTGGAAAAACTGTCGATCTTGGCATCGTTCATAAGCCAACGGCGGCGCCCAATTCACTCTTAAGCCGAGGACCTGTCCATAACCGTGTTCAATTGATCACGCATGGTGGTCCTTCACTTTATGGATGGTCGTGATTTGCCCATGCAAAGCAGTTACTCGTCCTGGTTTATCGAAAGACAAGCGTCAAATTCCGGCACGGGTGAGAGTCCGGCTTCGTTGCGGTCGTCACTTCCAAGCACAAAGATGAAGGAATTTGGCAAGGAAGCCCATACAGAAATCATCTTCGATGCCTTCATTAATGCCGTTGAGAGACTCGAACGACTTCTCGACAGCGAAACGGCGATGTTAATCGAGCAGCAGCCGATCGCCCTTCACGATTTTAACCACAAGAAACGTCATGGGCTCCTCGAATTGAGCCGCGCGATGGATGCGATGCGCGAACTTGATCACGGTTATCCCGGTCGCGATCCTAAAGCGACGTTGGCGCGGTTGCGCATGAAGCTGCAAAAGAACCTCACGATACTTCAAACGCATTTGGATGCAGTAGGTGCCATTGCCGCAATCATAGCGCGCGCCATTCAACAGCATGAATCCGATGGCACCTATACTCCTGAACTTGGCGACAATGGCAGGTCCCGATGATGCGGCTAATTGCCAGTTGCGTTTGGATTATCGTCGTTACTTCGGCTTCGGCCTATGTGAGCTCAACGTGGAGATCCCGGGTTGCCGATAGCGAAATTCCCGTGAAAAGGGTGGGATATCTCGAACGAAAAAAGACAATGCCAATTAATGTTCCGATGATCGCGAACGGGAATGTCGAAGGGTATATCGTCGCACAGTTCATTTATCTCGCAGATACTAAATATTTGCAGGAATTGTCCGTTCCACCCGACGATTTCATAACCGACGAGGCCTTTCGTGAACTTTATACTGGCGAAGTGGATTTCAACCATTTGCAAAAATATGACTTGCAGGGCCTGACCAAAGTGCTCGCTCAAAAGATCAATCAGCGTCTGGGGAGGGAGATTATCAAGGACGTTCTCGTGGAGGAATTTACTTATGTGCCGAAGCGGGACATCTCAAGATAAGTTCATTTATGCTTCTTCAGAGCACTTTGCCATTGAGAGAGATTTTTGGCGGGGTCGCATGTCTGGCGTCCCTCGTGCTCTTCTTTGAAGAGTTTCGTTCATCGGGCATTTCTGATGCTCGATATTGTCTGGTAATCTAACTGGTGAAAGGTCGATCCGATGATTTTCGACAGGCTTACGTGGGTTGGTTTTATGATCGTGGCGTTGGGCTGGGCGCTTCTCTTTTCCACGCCTCAGCTGGCCGAGCTTCTCGCTAGCTTTACTGGGCGCTCTATGAACGCCGGCTATCTCAACTTACCAACTATCGCATTTTGCACGATTCTCACTGGATTTGGAGTAGCAATCCTAGGCGCTTTGCAAACCGGATTTGGCGCGTTGAACAAATTTTTTGAATCTGTGCTTGAGAGAACCTCCAAATCGGGTGCGAACTCACGCGCAAATCGTCCGCAGCAACCAAGGAAAATTATTGAACGCGGCTGGTTGAAGGACCGTGCCTATGTGCTGTTCATGGATGGGAGCGTGGAAATAGAGACCATGTTGGGGCGGCGCTTGTTTCCATTGCTTCAGGATGCACAGGAGTTCATCGCTTAAGGTGTCTATATGTTCTGGACAGGTACGCGCTTTTGTCTCTTGTAGCCAAAGGATTTGATCGGCCTTGGAAATGATCAGAAACAAACAGCACAGACGAATTGGCTCGACGAAAGCGCGACTACCCCAACTTGGCAGCCAGCGGAGGAGCACCGTTACCGATACGGCAGAACGCCGGTTCTCAAGACAGCGTTCATCGGAGAATATAAATGCCATTCCCGCCAAGGTGCTTGGCTTCACGGTCGATCATGGACTGATCGCGGCGGGCGTTGCTGCGGCGATCGGTTCGGCAACCTTCGCTACTATCATGATCAGTCAAAATAGCCTTCCGGTGATGCTTAAGGGAACCGAATATCCTGAAATCTTCGAGCGGTCTTTTCGCGCTCGACCCCATCGCTCGGATGTTCACGCCACCAACCCGAATAGCCGGCCTATCGACTATCGAACCATTGACTATAATGTCACCGGTTCGATTTCGAAGGGCGACAGTGGAAAGGCCGCACAAATCGCACCGCCCACGTTTAACAACGACGTGAGCGCGGTATCCGCAAGCGACAGCACAAACAACACCTATGTCTTGCGCTTTGTCCACAAGGAAGCTGCACTTCTACAGAGCAACCGCGGTTTCTACGTTGCAAGGCGAGGCACGATGCTGCCCGGTGCTGGCAAGGTTCTGTCGATCACAAGGTATGGTGATAAGTGGATCCTTGTTACATCGAAAAAAACTTTTGCCGAAGCCGGGAATAATTTGCCGTAGGTGAGATCTCGTATGGCATTGCGAGTGCCAGTCCATCAAACTATTGCATCGTTGGCTCCATTTGACTCCACCATCAGTCTCATATGATTTCCAGGTCATATGATTTTCAGGCGATTCGTTCCGAGCGATGGGCTTTGCCCCCATGGACCCGGCTCGGGTTAGGGTTCTCTTGTGATGCTTGACGGTGCGACGCATCATTGGCGGATGATTTTCTCTTCGCGTTCCTTGAGTGTGGCGGTGGACTCGTGGATGATTGGCTCGTCGACGAGAGTTCAAGGTGGGTTCGGCGGCCCATAGTTCAGGACTGCAGGGTAGCAAATTAAAGAAATGAATGTGCCGCTAAGGAGCTTTGGACCCGCCGCACCGAGCTATCGCGCATTGTCGAGCATACGCATGGTGATCCGCCTGACACCTGCTACAGCATCGAGAGCGCAAGGTCCGGCTATAGCCTCAAATTTTCGGAAGCTCCGGACACACGGCTAACAAAACGGGTCAACCTTCCTTGTTTGGCTTTTGAGCTTCCACATACAAGCTTTCTTCGCGCCGCACTTCCTGGTCCTTAATTAGCTTCTCGTCAGTGCCGCAGCCAAATTCGATCTCTCGAATATTTGTGAACCCGCATTCCGCAGCTACTTCCATCATCAGGCTTACATCCCAAACGGATCGGTGTTCGAAATGCTGGGCCGCCACTGAAACTGCCACCGGCCGCCGTTGATATTTGTCCTTCAGATGTTCAAAGCGGATGAATTTATCTATGTCCGGCACGGAAATCCTAAGCCACGCACCCGGCTTTAGCGGGCGATAACACTCGCCAATTGCAAATATTGCGTCTTTGTAACTTAAGTGCTCAAGGACATGTTCCGTAAAAATTCCGTCCCAATAATTATCCGGACATTTCCACGGCTTGGTCGCGTCCATGACCCACTCCGGCCGAGAAAATCCGTGAAGAATCCAACCAAAAGTATAAAAGTCCGCATTGACCCACTCCGGATATCTGACCGGCCCGCAGCCATGATATGGAATTATGAGAGACTTGAAAAGATTTGGCTACCCAATGTTGGTATGTCCTGACACCGAGAACGCCTACGTTCGATAGAGCTCTCGCTGATCAAACGCACGTCTTTGCCCGCCCAAGCGTCCATTCTGACACGAACAGAATTAGTATAAACTATGTAATTTAGTACGGGAAGTCGCACTCAACACGACCAGGCCGGCCGCTTTCTTCCAGAGAAATCTCAAAAACAGCGAATTTCGGCCTCTGCCTCGGCCCGGTGCAGATCAGCGAGCATGGATTTCGATTGCTCGCTCGCGCGAAACATCGTTCCGATCTGACCATGCACCTGATTCATGCTCGCCACGGTCTGGGCGGCCACATAGCGGTCATAGGGCAGCAACGACGCAATGACATCGATCGAACAAGAACAGCGCCTCAGCATATCAGGGGTTTCGCCATTGGTCTTCATGCAGACGAAAACATAATCAGCGCGCGCCTCGGTGGGGTAATCGTTGGTGTCCGCTGCGGCTACGGACGCATATGTGGCAAGGATCAGAAGGATAGCGCCAGCGCGCTTCATTGTTTTGCTTTCGTCTCTCATAAAATTGATGAATCAAGGTAACCGTTTTCGTGAACCGCAGCGCCTAGCGTGTGTCCTTTCAGTGTCTACAAGCCTTGTGGCGCCGCCGCCGGTTGCCGCGCTGTCCTTATGTGTCGGGCAACACCCTCCGGCGCTAGACTGGATTGTAATTATGATCCCAAATTTCCAGCATAGGCAAAGGATTGTGTTGCTCTGGATATGCTATCCGGTGGTGGTTAGAAATTAGATTTTGACCATTTACGCTACAAAAGCAACCCAGTTGCGGCTCTCTTTTGCATATCGACGAAGCGTGCATTTGACTGCGCGCCGAACACCCCAACAATGTCTCTAGCGGCATCACTGAAGAGGACTGTACCGATGATGGGAGAAAATACCGAATGCTACATGTGATCGAGGAATTCACTCATGACTGCCCATAGGCTTCAAGACCGCTTCGATCACGCCCGCAAGCACATAGAGGAACGGCGACATCAAGCCTTTCAACACACATCTGCGCGACGCGCAGATCATCATTGAATGTGGCGACGTCATGACAATGAGGCACGGCCGCATGGTTCTTTAGCGTTAGCAAGCTGCCACGCCTGCCGTCCCCAGTGTGATTGAACAGCGCAACACTGGCATCTTGAAGTCTAGCTTAACCGCGACTGTGAAACATTCTCCAAATGTTTCCCAGACTGACCGCGCGGGCTGAATCAAATTTCCCCTAAGTGCTCTCTCACCATTATTCACTTTTATTTTTGGCGGCTTTGAGCCACATTGCGGGTCACACAACCGTGATAAGGCTCACCATGCCACAGCTTGCCGGGACAGAGGATTTCGCAGCCTATCTCGATCAAACGGTGGAACTGGACGCCCGCTTGGACGGAGCCGCCCAAGTTCTTCGCGCAATCGCGGCGGCCTCCATTGAAATGTCTGAGCTGATTAGTCTCGGACGTCTCTATGGCCAGCTTGGGGCCAGCCGCGCCAGCACGAATACTGACGGCGATGTTCAGAAAGAACTGGACGTTCTCGCCAACGACATATTCGTTAGCGCTTTCAGGCAGGCACCTGTGGCGGCCATTGTTTCCGAGGAGCTGAGTGAGCCACTGGTTCTTGATCCTGCTGGATCGCTCGCGGTTGCGATGGATCCGCTCGACGGCTCATCAAATATCGATGCCAATGTTTCGATTGGCACGATCTTTTCGATTCTTCCCGTGCTCGCCAATGCGAGCAGTGCCGAGGCCCATTTCCTGCAACCAGGTCGGATGCAGATCGGCGCCGGCTTCGTCATTTATGGGCCACAGACCTCGCTCGTGTTCGCTTTAGGAAGCAATCAAACCCAAATCTTCACTTTGGACCGGCGCGACGGCCGGTTTTATCAGGCGGTATCCGCTCCCATCATCGCCAGGGAATGCGCCGAATACGCCATAAACGCCTCCAACTACAGGCATTGGGACGCTCCGGTCCGGGCGTTTATTGACGATTGCGTGCAAGGGGCAGAAGGGCCGCTGAAGCGCAACCACAACATGCGTTGGACAGGCTCGCTCGTCGCCGACGCCTACCGGATCTTGCTACGGGGTGGGATTTTCCTTTATCCCGGCGATCACCGAGCCGGCTATCAGGACGGGCGGCTGCGGCTCCTTTACGAGGCCAATCCGGTTGCCTTTATCGTCGAACTCGCGGGTGGACTTGCGACCGACTGCGTGCGTCCCATCCTTGACATTGTCCCTTCAGGCATTCATGCCCGTGTACCACTCGTCTTTGGTTCAGCGGCAACGGTCGAGCTCTTGACATGCTATCATGGCGATCCGCAATTTTCCGCCGACCGCGCACCATTATTCGGCAAACGCGGCCTCATACGTCTTTAGAAAAGCGAGGCTGAAAAGAAGAGGCTGAAGTGTCCGCGAAATATCCGATCATTTCGGTGACCGGTTCCTCCGGGGCAGGAACGACATCCGTCAAGCGCACCTTCGAACAGATTTTTCGCCGCGAGCGCATTTACGCAGCCTATATTGAGGGCGATGCCTTCCATCGTTACAATCGCGACGAAATGGCCGCCGTAATGGCCGAGGAGGAGCTAAAGGGCAACCGTCATTTCAGCCATTTCGGCGCCGACGCCAACCTTCTCGAGGAACTCGAAGCCGTGTTTCGCACCTATAGTGAAACCGGTACCGCCAAGACACGGCATTATGTCCACGATGACGAAGAGGCCGCGCATTACGGTTGCCCTCCGGGCACCTTTACCGATTGGGAGGCCTTACCCGAAAAAAGCGATCTTCTTTTTTATGAAGGGCTTCATGGCGCGGTTAAGACCGGCAAGGTGAACATCTCCCAATATCCCGACCTTAAGATAGGCGTCGTCCCTGTGATCAACCTTGAATGGATTCAGAAAATCCATCGAGACTGTTCGGCTCGCGGCTATACGACGGAAGAAGTCATGGACACGATGTTGCGGCGAATGCCCGATTATGTCCATTATATCTGTCCTCAATTCACCGAAACGGACATCAATTTCCAGCGGGTTCCGACGGTCGATACCTCAAATCCTTTCACTGCGCGCTGGATCCCTACTGCGGATGAATCAATGGTCATTATCCGGTTCGCTAGACCACGCGGCATCGATTTTCCTTATCTCCATTCGATGATCCGTGACAGCTTCATGTCGCGCGCCAATTCGATCGTCATTCCGGGCAACAAACTCGATCTTGCGATGCAGTTGATTTTAACTCCATTCGTTCTTCAGGTCGTCGAGCGGCGGCGGCGAGCGGGCTGACATAACAAAAAAGTCATGAAATTGTTCACCTAAAGTATTGAAAACTGTGGGAAGAAGCCAAGGGTTCTTGCCGGGAAGCGACACAGGCGCCGGCCCTTGCGGCACGGTTCATGGTTTTATCGGCAGGGGATTCGGCTTAAATTATGCATGATCACTTAAACTCTATCGGACGGCCGGACACCCGGGATTAGATTACCTTCAGCCACCAATCCGCAATCAGTGACGGAGTATCATCCATGGCTCGTATAACCCTTCGCCAGCTGCTAGACCACGCGGCTGAGCATGGCTATGGCGTCCCAGCCTTTAATATCAACAATATGGAGCAAGGCTTGGCGATCATGGCGGCCGCCGCCGCCACAGATTCGCCGGTCATTATTCAGGCGAGCCGCGGTGCTCGTGCCTATGCGAACGATATCGTGCTCGCCAAGTTAATCGATGCGTTGATTGAGCTTTATCCCGATATCCCGGTTTGCATGCATCAAGATCATGGCAACAGCGAAGCAACGTGCTTCACGGCGATTCAATATGGTTTTTCATCGGTGATGATGGATGGCTCGCTCGAGGCCGATGCGAAGACGCCCTCCTCTTATGAATATAATGTTGCCATCACGGCCAAGGTCGTCGAGGTCGCTCACGCCGTGGGTGCTTCGGTTGAGGGGGAGCTCGGCGTATTGGGCTCGCTCGAACACGGTTCCGGCGAACAGGAAGATGGACATGGCGCCGAAGGCAAGCTCAGCCGCGATCAGCTCTTGACCGACCCAGATCAGGCCGTCGATTTCGTGACGCGGACAAAGGTCGATGCGCTAGCCATTGCGATGGGTACCTCGCACGGCGCCTATAAGTTCACCCGCAAGCCCGACGGCAATATTTTGTCGATGCAGGTCGTAGAAGCGATCCACACGAAACTTCCCAATATTCATCTCGTGATGCATGGGTCGTCATCGGTTCCTCAAGAGTTGCAAGACCGCTTCAACGCCCATGGGGGCGCCATGCGGCAAACTTATGGCGTGCCGGTGGAAGAGATCGTGCGCGGCATCAAATATGGCGTGCGCAAAGTGAATATCGATACCGATTGCCGTCTCGCGATGACCGCCGAACTTCGCCGCGTCGCGCAGGAGACGCCAGGCGAGTTCGATCCGCGTAAATTCCTGAAGCCCGCCTTGGAAGCCATGCAGGAGGTTTGCCGGCAACGGTTCGAGCAGTTCGGTACCGCTGGAAATGCCTCGAAGATCAAGGTCTTGCCAATGTCCGCCATGGCCAAGCGCTATGCGTCCGGAAGCCTCAACCCCCAACTGAACTTACGGCGCACCGCCGCGGAATAGAGCGGAGATTTTTGATGAGTGTAGTCGGCAAGGATCCGAAGGCGGCCACGCCCCCGCGCGGCCGCTACTCGGCGGGCGCCATGGAATATCGCGACATGGGCTATTGGCAGCCCGATTATGAGCCCAAGGATACCGACATCATCACCTGCTTCCGCGTCACGCCGCAAGAGGGTGTCGACCCGATCGAGGCTTCGGCGGCGGTCGCCGGGGAGTCTTCGACGGCGACCTGGACTGTCGTTTGGACTGACCGCCTCACCGCCAGCGACAAATATCGTGGTAAGTGCTATCGCGTCGATCCGGTGCCGAACACGCCTGGCTCCTATTTCGCCTTCATCGCTTACGATCTCGATTTGTTCGAACCCGGCTCAATCGCCAATTTGTCCGCCTCGATCATCGGCAATGTGTTCGGCTTCAAACCCCTAAAGGCGCTTCGCCTTGAGGACATGCGGCTTCCAACCGCCTATGTGAAAACCTTTCAGGGACCCGCGACCGGCATCGTGGTCGAACGCGAGCGGCTCGACAAATTCGGCCGCCCGCTCCTCGGCGCGACCGTCAAACCCAAACTTGGACTTTCCGGCCGCAATTACGGCCGCGTGGTCTATGAAGCGCTAAAAGGCGGACTTGACTTCACCAAGGACGACGAGAACATCAATTCGCAGCCTTTCATGCATTGGCGCGAGCGTTTTCTCTATTGCATGGAGGCGGTAAACAAGGCGCAGGCCGCGACGGGGGAGATCAAGGGAACCTATCTCAACGTCACCGGGGCTACGATGGAAGATATGTACGAGCGCGCGGAATTTGCCCGTGAACTTGGCTCCGTCATCGTCATGATCGATCTGGTAGTCGGCTATACCGCGATCCAGTCTATGGCGAAATGGGCGCGCAAGAACAGCGTGATCCTGCATCTCCACCGCGCCGGCCATTCAACCTATACGCGGCAAAAATCGCATGGCGTTTCGTTCCGCGTCATCGCCAAATGGATGCGGCTTGCCGGAGTCGATCATATCCATGCCGGAACCGTGGTCGGCAAACTCGAGGGCGATCCCAATATGACGCGCGGCTATTACGACATCTGCCGCGAAGATTATACCCCACAAAATCTCGGGCACGGCATCTTCTTCGATCAGCCTTGGGCGTCTCTGAACAAGCTGATGCCGGTCGCCTCCGGCGGCATTCATGCGGGCCAGATGCACCAGCTGATTGATCTTCTCGGCGAGGATGTCATCTTTCAATTCGGCGGCGGCACGATCGGTCATCCAATGGGAATCGCAGCGGGCGCAACCGCCAATCGCGTTGCCTTGGAGGCGATGATTTTCGCGCGCAATGCCGGGCGGGACATTTTGGCCGAGGGTCCGTGGATCCTCGAAGAGGCCGCCAAAACCTGCACGCCTCTGAAACAGGCGCTCGATATTTGGAAGGATGTGTCCTTCGACTATGAATCCACCGACACTCCGGACTTTGTTCCGCAAGTGACGCCAGCGGCGTAGCGCATATTCTTATTGGGTAAGATCATGCGAGAAAGAAAACTGATCGAGACCTTGAGCAATCACATTTGAAGCAATCTCGGTCTAAGGGAACAACAATGCGCATCACGCAAGGCTGCTTTTCGTTTCTTCCCGATCTCACTGACGATCAAATCCGTGCGCAAGTCCAATATTGCATCGACAAGGGATTCGCGGTGAATATCGAATTCACCGACGATCCGCATCCCCGCAACACATTTTGGGAGATGTGGGACCTCCCGATGTTCGACATCAAGGACACGGGCGCTGTCATGCTCGAACTTGCCGCATGCCGTAAAGCTCATGCCGGCCGCTCTTATATCCGGATCTCGGGGTTTGATTCATCGCCAGGCTGGGAGAGCGTGCGTATTTCCTTCCTGGTTCATCGTCCAAGCGAAGAGCCAGGTTTCCGGCTCAATCGTCAGGAAGGCCCCGGCCGCACGATGCGCTACACGACCGAGGCCTATTCCGCCGGCCGGCCAGAAGGGGAGCGGTACTAACCCAGTTTGCGCGTAGTCTTGTACGTAGTCTTACGTGCGGCGGGCCGGCATACCCGAACCGGCTACACCATCGCGCCTGCGGCTTTTGAGCGGAGGCCCAAGCATGGAAAAGAGCGAAATCGTGACAGGCTCTCTGGCCGCCGCGCTGCCGGACTCCATCAATCTGCGCCGCGAACTCTCCGAGACCCACGCCGAAGACGTGCTAGAAGAACTCGAGCGCGAGCTTGTCGGCCTTGCCCCGGTGAAAGCACGCATAAAGCAGATCGTTGCGCTTCTCGCGGTTGCACGGTCGATCCGCAATGCGCTTGACAGAGCGAGGCTGCGCCACGCCAATCGGCATTTCGAACAGGCAGGCCCCGTCTCGCGCGACGATCTTATGACGATCGACGCGCCGGACGTTCTGACGAGCCGCGTCTTCGACTTGGATCAGGCAAACGAAGGGCCGAATAAATGACACCTCTGGTCATCGCTCCATCCATTCTTTCCGCCGATTTCGCCAAGCTCGGCGAGGAAGTTGTAGCTGTTGCAAATGCCGGCGCCGACTGGATTCACATCGATGTCATGGATGGCCATTTCGTCCCGAACATCACGATCGGGCCAGCGATGGTGCGCGCCCTGCGTCCATTTGCGAAAATCCCTTTTGACGTGCATCTCATGATCGCCCCTTGCGATCCCTATCTTGCCGGCTTCGCGGAAGCCGGGGCGGATTCGATTTCGGTGCATGTCGAGGCCGGGCCGCATCTTCACCGTTCATTGCAGGCGATCCGTGCGCTTGGTAAAAAAGCTGGCGCCGTTCTCAATCCGGCGACCCCGGTGTCGAGCGTCCAAAATGTTCTTGATCTCGTCGATCTGGTGCTGGTCATGTCGGTCAATCCAGGCTTCGGCGGTCAGGCCTTCATCGCCACGGCCGTGGAGAAGGTCGCGGAACTGAAGGCGATGATCGGCTGCCGTGACATACGTATTGAGGTCGATGGCGGAATCACGCCGGAAACCGCCAGCCTCGTCGCGGCAGCAGGCGCCGATACGCTCGTCGCGGGCTCCGCCATCTTCAAGGGTGGTCCCACCCAGTACGCGTCGAACATTGTGGCGATCCGCGCGGCCGCCGCGGGACAGCGTGGCCGCGACGCCGCGTAAGCCCATTTTGGTTCGGGTAGACCCACGCCGTTTAAGGCGCAATCGGACAAAAACGTTTCACGTGAAACACTTTGGTACGATTGCTTTGGGTCAAAAATACTGCTGCGAGGCGAGGCGATATACGAAACGAAGGCCCGCCTGTTGAATCAGACAGAAGGTAGGCGGCCGGCACGCCAAACCGTTTGTTCGGCAAGGCTGGTTCGTATTGCTCTCCAGTGCTGCCTCACTGACAGGCTAAAGCGTTGCAACTATATGAACAACGCAAAGGCTATCATACCTATCAAACTGGGATCCTTTGAGTTTCCGTAGCAAGAAGCGGCAATTTCTGTCAGAAATTTACCAATTCTGTTCTGGAAATAGCTTTGCTGTACAACAATTAGGTTTCCAAATGTGGGTTTCAACCTATCTCGTTTTTTGAAAATCTTTTTCTGGTCACAATCTGAATATATCTGCCCCACATCGTTCACAAAAAAGGGTAGATGTGTTGAGAGTAACAAGTGTAATAGCTATTATATACGCGTTTATGTCACTATTCTCCACTGCTTCTTACGCCAGTCCTCGCGAAGGCTATTTCCTCAAAGCCTCATTCTATTCGTCAGGCAGCCGGACGGCATCAGGGGAGCATTTCAATCAACATGGTTTTACTGCTGCTAGCAGAACCCTGCCATTTGGCACGCGGCTTTGTGTAACCAATCCCGCGACGGGTCGCTCCGTGGTCGTGCGCATTAACGATCGAGGCCCTTTCGTACGGGGCCGTGATCTCGACCTGGCGCGGGGAGCTGCGGTCGCACTGGGGATGATTGAACGGGGTACGGCAACCCTGAAGATTGTTCGGCTCAGCCGGTCAGCTTCTATCAGCCTCTAAGAACCTTTAGATCATTCGCCACGGCATTCGCTGGCCGGGGAAATCATCAGATTGAGCCCGGCCCCATGGCCTTGATCATTGTCCCGTCGCTCTCGCGGCAAGCGTCGAAGACGCGGGCGCGCGCTTGGCTCAGGTCAGCCGCGCGCCCGCTCGGCCCAGGGGAGAGCGTTGAGGGGCGCGATCGCCGCTGCGATACTTCGCGCGGCGGCCATATGGGCGGGGTTTTCGATATCAAAAGTCTCCTGCGTCGCCGACATCAGCAAGCCGCCATTGGGCAGATGCTCGACAATCACCGGCGCGGGCGGCGGCGTCACAAGCGAAGCAAGCCAAGGGCAAAGATATTGGATCCAGGTCTGGTGGAAGTAGATGCCGCCGGGAACCGAGGCAATTAGGAGATCGGGATAAGACTTTGCACAAACCGGCTCCCAAGCCTCCACCATCGCGAGAAGGGCAGGCTTGAAAATCCTATAAGTAGCGATCGCTGAGTCGGGACTAACACTTAAATTCGTGGAGAAAGTGATATCGTTTGGAAAAGGCCACGGATAGGTCGAGCCGGCGTGAACGCTCACTTCGAATGTACAGTTGCGCGGTTGGTCTCTCGTGAAAGCACTGAACCAATATCCGTTGATTGAGTCTGGCTCGCCCCAATCATCCTTGGTAAGGCCCGCGGCCACTTCCTCCGCGAAATGGTCGCGCACGGTTTCAAACTTTTTGGGCCGTTTGGAGCCGCAGGTCCAAAGGGCGAAAACGGAATCAATCTCTTGCAGGCGATCAATCGTCCGCACGAAGCGGGCGGCGAGTGCATCAGGCGTTTCCGCCCGGCGCTCCCAATGGGCCTGAATGCTGAAACCCTGGTCGAACACTGATGTCATCATGGTGCCTCCGCTGGCACGGTATGTATGACGACGCGTCCTCTCAAATAGTTACTTTGGTCGAAAAGCTTACGCGCCCTATCCGCCGCTGCCTCCTCCGCGAAATACCATTCAATCGCGCGGCCGCCGCTTGCTTGCCTCTGCCGCGTGGCCTGCTCGATCCAATCCGCACGAATGTTTGGACCTACGATATTGTTCTCCAATTTATTCGCGTAGCCCGGTCCCTTGGCCTCGATCATAGTCCCGTCATTCTCCCGGCAATCGTCGAAAGCAACGCGCCCTCCCGTCACAGGATTGGTCAGGCTGACCGCCAACCCAGGCGGTAAGGGCCGCTGCGGATTATTCAAGGCGCTGATCTGCGCCTGATATTTTATGGCCCGTTCCGAGGCGCCATGCGGCACATCAGGCCCAGGGTCGGGGCAAAGCTTAGGGGTCTCCTCCTCTGCCCCCGCTTGTGCCGCCGCGGCCGTGGCCGGGTTGCTGATCCTCGCCGAGTCTGTTGGCGCGGCCATGCTTTCGAGCGTTTCAGCATCGAACACGATGCTGCCGCCAACATCGCGGGCGACTGGAATTCCGGTCCTGGTTTCGTAGAAAACACCATCCTGGCCGAGCCGCGCGAGGGCTACGGCTTCGCCGCCAGCCGCGCCCTGCCGCGTAAGGCGCAACGTGCCCTCGTCGTGATTGATCGCATAGTGAAGGTCCGGATCGCCGGGAACCACGCCCTCCGACGTCACGCCGGGATTGGGCGAGGGAACGAAAATCGTGCCGAGAACCGCGCCCACGCCACCAATGGCAGCGCCGAGCTCGCCCAATCCGGCGAGAAATTTTGGACTTGCCTCCGAGAACAAATCCCCGGCCAGGGTTCCCGCCTTGGCCCATACGCCCGCCGCCACTGGAACGGCAGGCGGGTTCGCAGCCCCTGGGACTGTCTGGCTGCCGCCGCCGCCTGAACCGTCCGAGGTCCATTGGCCGCTCGCGCGTCCGCTGCCCGCCGGGACACGTGCTTGCCCTTGATCATATTTCAGGAGCGAGAGAAGCGCGGACCGCGATCCTTGCGCCTTCATCACTTCGGCGGGCATCACGCCACAGTCAAGGCATTCCTCGGCAAGAAGCAGCCGAAGCATCCGCTCTTCGCCTTCGAAGAGCGGCAGAAGGGCAAACGCAAGATGGATATGCGCGAGCGCCTTCTCCCCCTCGTTCCATAGCTCCGCCGCCCGGCGCATCTTTTCCAGAACATAAGTCTCGGCGGGCCGACCAAGGGCCGCGGCCGGCAATGCCCTGACGCGCGTCTCGTCGCCGAGCGCAAGACGCGGGCGGCCGCGCCCGTCCAAGTCCATTTTGGCGAGCACGGTTCCCGCGCCGAGTGTGAAACCAAGATCGGTAATTTCAAGCCGCGAATACAGGCAACTGTCACTTGCACGCCTCTCGAAGCGCCGAAAAGGTCCCGGCTCTGGATCCACCAAAAACTCCATTCATTGCGTGAAAATCATCGTAAAATAGCTTAAGAGGAAAGCGCGAAACCGCCTAATTCAAGCCATGAACATTCTTGCGCCAGGGAACGGTGCGATTGCGGTGACCGCCGAAGACGACGCGCGCGCCCGGAGCCCGCTCGCAATGGAACTCCGGGCTTCCCCGGACAATCTTGGCTTGTGCGGCTGACAAAACCCTTCGGCCCCTTGCCGCCAAGCCTGCCACTTGCTACATAACCCGCTTAAACCATGCTTCTTTCCGCCGTCCTCGCGCCGGCCCGCTTTCGAGCGGTGGTTTGTCGCACTGCGGCAAACGTTGGCGGACAGAAGCGCCACCAACCCAAAACCCCGGCGCTGCCCGCATTCGGGCAACTCAGGAGAACAAATGGCATCCACCAACACCTACGCGCCGTCGCGCGAGGATTTTGCCGCGCTTCTCGACGAAAGCTATGGCGAAAACGAAGCTTTCGAGGGGTCGGTCATCAAGGGCCGTGTCGTCGCGATCGAAAAAGACGTTGCCGTCATCGATCTCGGTCTGAAGACCGAAGGCCGCGTCCCGCTCAAGGAATTTCAAGGGCCCGGCCGCGAAGGCAAGCTGGTCGTCGGCGATGAGGTCGAGGTCTATCTTGAGCGGATTGAGAACGCGCTCGGCGAGGCGGTCATCTCGCGCGACAAGGCGCGGCGTGAGGAAAGCTGGGTCAAGCTCGAAAAAGCTTTCGAGAAACAGGAAAAGGTTGAAGGGATCATCTTCAATCAGGTCAAGGGCGGTTTCACAGTCGATCTCGACGGCGCCGTCGCGTTTCTGCCGCGCAGCCAGGTCGATATCCGTCCGATCC
>PLUZ01000365.1 GCA_003162995.1 Methylocapsa sp.
GGTTTGCACCAGAGCTTTTTGGACTCTCTCGAAGCATTTTCGGTGCCCGAGAGCGGACCTTCCACGGCACTGGTGCTCCTAACCGAGGGGTCCGTATTTAGAATTCGGCTCGATACGCCGTCACCGCGTCTTCATTCCATTCCAGGCCAACGCCGGGAGCGTCGGGAACATGCAGCATGCCATCGGCGACTTTATACGGCTGTTGCAGAACAGGATCGGCCCAGTCCTGCCATTCGAGCCAATGCGCTGTCTCCGTGACGCGCATTACCTGGGCGGCGACTTCAGGGTAAAGGTGAGTAGAGATAGGAACACCTGCTGCTCCGGCCATCGCCGCCGCTCTGAGCCACCCAGTGACGCCACCAATGCGCATGAAATCCGGCATCACTAAATCACAGGCTTTCATCTGAAGCGCCCGATGAAGGTCGCGGACTCCATAGAAATTCTCGCCAATTTGAATTGGCGTCTTCAATTCGGCGGAAAGCNNCTGGTTGAAATCAACCATCAGGTGAAACGCATCGCCGACCGAGGCGCGAACAGCATGAATGGCTCTGAAATCATCCCGCGCGGCCTCCCGCCCAAGCCGAAGTTTGAGAGCGGTAAAACCTCCCTCATTGCGCAATTCAATCGCCTCTTCGGCGACCTGTTCCGGGTCCCTGAGCCAAAGCCCATTGCTGTTGTAGGCCTTCACGGGTCCGACCGTGCCTCCTAGAAGCACGCAGAGCGGAAGGCCGGCCGCCTTCGCAAGGGCGTCCCAAGCAGCCATATCGAGTCCCGAGACCGCGATCATGGCAAGGCCTTGATAGCCCACAAAATGAAGAGACTTTCGTGCAATTTCATGGAGTTCGACAGGCGCTACGCGACGGCCTTTGAGCATGTCACCAAAATCGTGAAGCGCGGGGATCAGATATTGCATCGCCTTGGCCGTGTATGGCTCAAGGTAGCTTCGCCCGACGACGCCTTCCTCCGTCAAAAGGTCTATTAGAATAATCGGCCAATTTGGGAGGGTCGCTATGCGTGCAACAACAGGGCGTTTCAACTTGAGCAGTACTGCGCGCGCCCGGATCGATCGGAGCGTCAATGATTCAAATTGCATTGCAGGCGGTCCCCTTCAGCGTTTTAGACGGGATCATGGGCGCCCCCAATTGTCCGGCTACTCTGCGTATTGGGCGATCCCGATCCCAAAGGACCAATTTTCTTTCTGCACTTCAATGAGATTGATAAATACATCCTCAGGACGAAGTCCTAGTCGCGCATGGAGAGTGTCAGCGACGACCTTGTAAAATGCCTTTTTTTGTTCAACGGTTCGACCAGCATTGAGCGTCAGTTGAATAAAAATGCAATCTTGTGTGCGCCGGATACCAAGATAGTTTTCGTCGGCGATGAGGGCGTCAGCGGGATGCTCGGCGATAATCTGAAAACGATCGTTCTTGGGCACCATCAGAACATCGACCATCGCCTCATAGACGATGGTGCCGATGGTGCGCCGATATTCGGCGGACTTTCCTTGGACGAGATCGATGCGGGCGAGCGGCATATGCGGTTCCTTGGTGATCGGCTTTCCCTGACAGGCCGACGATTCATGCTGGGAACCGGAGGGGCGTCCGGCGTCGAACAGAATTGAGCGGCCGTTCCTTTCTCTGGCTTAGCCGCTCGATGCTCATCAACAAACGTATGGTCCTCAAGCCGCGTCATCAATTTCGTCAAGCAATTGAATCAAGCGGATCACTTGTTGCAGCAAGATACCGCCGACGCCGAGTGCGAACCAGACGCCAGTAACGAATCCCCAATGGATCGGCGCCGCGAAAAATTCCTCCCGGAACCAGAAAGTGTGTCCCCATTCGTTGAACCCAACGCTGACGAAGATCATGAAGGGACCGATGACGGCCAATGTCAGCGGCAGCGAAATGCCCTTGGCGTAGAGCGGCAGCCTCGTTCTCGCGTAGAGCCAGGCGGACCCGCCCAAGAGCACGTAGAACGGGAAGTTGAAATAGAATTCGATGATGTGGTTCGCCGTAAATGGCGTGTCGCGGATGGAGACCTGATGCCAGGAGTTGTCCTGTTCCGCGAAGTAGCTNNAAATCGCCTCGATATACAGCAACCTCATCCAGTGCGTGGCGAATGCCGGTTCGGTGGAGTCAAGACCGGCCGAAATGCCGAAGGCGCCTTGATAGATCCGAAACCCCACGTAAATGACAGTCATTCCGGCGAAGGTCAGCAGATATTTATAGAGGTCCCTGAGATACCAGGGCAAGGCCGAGTGTGCCTGCGCAGGTTTAACGGGTAGGACTTCTTGCGATGTCATGGTCATGGCGATTGCCCTTCGAGTTCATGATTTTTGCGCCGTGGGACAAACCTGCTAGCGCGACCGGCGTCAGTCAAACTTTGGGATGACGGCGGTCGAGATGCTGGCGATGTGGCGTTTGCCGTTCGTGTCATAGAGGAACAGGAGACCGCCCATTCTGCTGTCGGCATCGCGAATGAGCCCGTCGAGCCTTTGCGTGGCCCACAAGGCGTCCAACGCCGTGACGCGGACGGTTCGGGTTTCTCCCGCCCGAATCGGGTCGGCGGAGTCCAGGCTTAGCCCCTGGGGAGCGATCACTGTGTCGGCGTCATCCGTGCCGGACGAACTGACACCAGGATTGAGAAAACGCACATTGGCGGTTGCAAACTCTCCAATCCTGATCGATTGGTCCGACGTATTCTGAATTTGCGCGATGATGGTCATCGAGCGAGCGGGCACGTGGTACTCCGTCCGCTGAACTTTGACCTTTACCATGCCGTCGTTGACTGCGAGCGGCAGCGGCTCGATTTGATCCATCCCGGCTTGGAGCGGGATGGCGTTGGGGTATTGACGATCCGTCATCGCGTTTGCGCCAAGAACGAACAGCGGCACGCCGAACAGGATGCCCATGGCGATTTTCCTATCGAGCGACGTGATCAACCACTTCCCTTGGCCGGACTGGAGCATCTTGTAACGTGGAATAAACAGCGGTCGTCGGACCCACCAGAGCAGCCAGGCCGTGCCGAGCGCGAACCAGAACACGTGCCAGCCGATGCCATTGGCAAGGCCATAGGTTTCCATGTCGATGGCGTTGCCGTCGAGGGTTTTCACCTGATTGGTGAAAGCTGCCGGCTCGCCGGCAACTTCAAACCAGTGCCCCGGCCCCATGACGGCGCCGGCATCGTGCAAGTTGAAAAATGGATGAAGATGATATCGGCCTGGTAGGCGCGCCTTCAGGACGATCTTGAAGTCGTAATCACCGCCTAGCTTCAGGGCTGCGGAGCTGACCGAAGCCTGCCCGTTCAGATACCGCTCGGTGCGGACAAACACAGGTCCGGGTGACGACACGTTGAGATAGGTCGCATCCGGTTTGGGCACGGCGCGCGGCCAGTCCTCGGCGACATGGAACTTGCCGGTGATCACCACCTCGTCATTGACGTTGAGTGTGTCCTTGGACCACATCACATCATACCATTGAATCGTGCGCATTCGAATGAACGGCTCGAGCGCCTTTTCGCCGTGCGCAAGCGCGGTGTTCGGCGCAAACGTCAGACCGCACAGGATAAGCAAAAGGACGCCCAACAATGCCTTCATTGTTTTCATCATGGCAGCATCCTCCGCTTAAATATTCTTCACGAACCGGGTCGTCGCAAACGCTTTGCCGATATACCACCAGAGGGGGTACATCAGGGTGCACAGCAATGCTGAGCAGAATGCCGACAGCGGCGTGGCGTATTGGCCGTAAGTCCGCAGCGTGCCTCTCTCGATAAGCCTCAGATACTCGGGCGTGCCGGCGCGGATGTATTGGAAGCCGAACAAGTCGGCGATGGTTAGTTGGGAGGCGCCATATTCAACCGGCACATGAAACATGCCGAAAATTGGCCAGTTGCTCGGATAGAACAGCAACGCGAACGCAATTCCCCCGAAGATGCTGGTGACGGTCAAGCTGTTGCTCAACATCAAGATGACGTCCAGTACCAAAGCGCTCGGCAGCATGGTCGCCGGCAGCACCTCGTTGATCGGGAAATAGTTCCACAGGTGATAGGCGAAGATTCGCGCGATCCAGCTTCCGATCAGAAGGCACGAAATGCAAAGCGTCGCACCCATCGGCAAGCGGAAGTTTGACCAAAGCAGCGACTGGACTGCCGCCGGGAAGGTGATCATCATCAACGGGGTGACGAGGGGCCACCATTGCCGGTCCTTCCAGTCCACCCAGAAATCCCAATCTCCCACGGTCAGGGCGACATGAAGATGAAACGCGCCGATGAACAAGAACAAGGCCAGCACGAGGATGAGATAATCATAGGCTCTGGTGAGCCTCGCCTTTTCCCCGGTATAAGGTAGTGGTGGAATTTCGAGAGCCTTGGCCGTCATCGGATTCTCCTCACCTGACCGGACGTCAGCCGGCGTGCTGTGCAAATGTCGGGTCGCCCCGGGCCTTCACAGTCACGATTTTACGTGAACGTGACCGTGGCGACGATGACGGAAATCTAGGCGCCCATCGGCACCGCGTGAAATGATGAGATTTAATGGCGCTATGAATGAAACTCGCGGGCCATAAAGGCGCCTTTTGATCCGTGCATGGGATCTTTCCTTTGGATGAAACGGCAACCCAGCGGTGCTTGAAATATGCCGGAATTGCGCAATTTCGATTTGAATCTGCTGGTCGCATTCGACTTGCTCATGCAGGAACAGAACGTCTCGCGCGCGGCGGAACGCATGTTCGTCAGCCAATCGGCGATGAGCCACATCCTGCAGAGACTGCGGCAGCAACTGGACGATCCATTGCTGGTCAAGACGCCCTCCGGCATGAAGCCAACGAACAGGGCTCTGGCGCTGATTGAACCTGTCAAGGCCGTCCTTCGCGACGTCAAGCATCTGATCAGAGCTCGCGAAGAATTCGACCCGGCGAAGAGCGTGCGACGCTTCGTAATCGCGGCAACCGACTATATGGACCTTCTAATGATTCCCGCGCTCGTCGAGCGCATCGCGCGATACGCGCCGGGCGTCGACATTCACGTCAAACAAACCGAAACTCCTTTTCCAGTGAGAGAGCTTGAATATAATGATCTCGATGTCGTGCTGGGGTTCGAGACGATACTGAAACCGCCGGCCTATATGATCGTCGAGAAGCTGTTCGACGATCGCATGGCCTGTCTGGTGAGACGAAATCATTTCGCTAACAGGGGCAATCGCCTAACGCTGGACGAATACGTCTCGATGAAGCACATGCTGATATCGCGCACGGGAACCCGCATCGGCTTGATAGATGACTGGTTGGCAGAAAAGGGGCTCGAGCGCCGCATCGCGCTCATCGTGCCGCACTTCCTCTCCGCGCCATTCATCGTCGCCAAGACGGATATGTTGTTGTCCTTGCCCGAAAGAATCGCCGAGAAATTTGTTGGCTTGGCGCCGCTCAGCGTATTGTCCGTCCCGTTTGATCTTCCGGCCTATGATTTGGTCATGGTGTGGCACCCTTTGCGTGAGACCGATCCCGCCCATCGCTGGCTGCGAGACGAGATACTCGCGGTTTGTCAAACCCTTCGCCAACCCTCAACGACTTGAGTTACCGCCCAGGCAATCCGGCGGCCAGAGCTTTGACCTCGATTAGAAAGTATGGCGGCTTGGACAACGCTTCGCCGCCATTCAAGGCGGCCGACCGGTGCAGTTGATTGACCACAGCGTAGAGCTTGCCTTCCGGCCCAAAGCTCAAGGAATCGACCCAGGACAGCTCCGTGCTTTGCGCGAGCCTTATATAGCTTCGATCCGGCTTGATGACGCCAATCGCGTTTTCCGCCAGATCGCCCAGATAGATATTGTTGTCCTTGTCGATGCTGATTCCGTCGCAGATGGGTTTGGCACTGTAGCGCTCCACCTTTTGACCGAGCGTTTTCGCGTCCAGTCCTTCATCGGCCAAATCAGCCGCCTTGATGCGATAAAGACTCGATCCATGCATGGGACCAAAATACACCCATTCGTTCTGCAGATCCTCGGTGACGGGGTCGACACCGATGTGCGGCCGGACCAGATGGCCAGCGGCGTCTTTCACCCGAATGGGCCGTCCGTCGATAATGAGATCAACCTTCTCGGGAACAACGCTGGGATGACCCTCTAAAACTCGCCGGGCGGCGCCCGTCTCGAGATCCACCACGATAAACGCTGCATTCGCGCCGCCTGCCGGATCAACAATGAAGATCCGGTTGTGCCGGCTATCAACCGTAAAGTCATTGACGAAGGCGTCCTTTGGCGCGATCGGAGCGGGCAAATAGATGACACGGTGCAGTTTGTCGGCCTTCGTATCCCAGCCTACAAGCTTCGGCGTGACGCCGCTGCGCATCCCATCGTCGAGCATCCAGACAACTCCATTGACATCGGCGCGGATCCCCAGAACCGAATCCAGCGTCAGGTCAGAATGGCTTTGCCGATCATTCAGCTCCTTGTTCGGAAAAGGAGTCAGGGAACCATCGCCCTGGCGCTCTACGACCGAGTAATCGGGCTCGTAAAACTGGTGCTGGCTCATTATGATTCTGCCGCTTCCGGTGACTGTCACGTTTCCTGGGGGTTGGGACAGTCTCGCGACGATTTCATAATTGGATCCAGTCTCGGCGAGCGCAGGACCTATGAGTGCGAAGAGCGGTATCAGGACATTGAAGCCTCTTTGCACAGCGGTCTCCGAAATCTGGGGCGGATGCGGTTGACCCTCACCCTATGCCGTCGAGACGATGCGGATAAATGGAGTTTTTTCATGCCCGTATTAATCCGCTTAATATCGGAGACTTTTCGTCCAACGCGATGGTGACGAGCGTTTTATCGCCAGTCCCAGACATTGCCGAGTGACGAAGTAAGGCCAAAAAGCTCTGGTGCAAACC
>PLUZ01000263.1:0-303 GCA_003162995.1 Methylocapsa sp.
ATCGAACATGCGAAATCGCGCTCTCGCCTCATACCCCTGCCCGCGGGGCTTTTGAAGCCGGCATTGGGAGCCATAGACGCAGTGGGACTCACGCTGCTCTTTCCGGAACAATTCGGCATCGCGGACATCGACATCTTGCTCGACACGAGCGAGACGCGCCGGGTCCTTGGGTGGGCACCCTTGCGTGGCGATGTCGACATGATGAACGCGGCCTATGACGCGTTCGCCGGGGAAGTGTCGAGACAGCTGCAACAAAGCCCTTCGATAACTGCGGCGGGACGCTAGTCTCTCCATCTCATCTGG
>PLUZ01000263.1:349-11468 GCA_003162995.1 Methylocapsa sp.
GGCGATGAGATTCATATTCGAAGGCCGTCGATCCAGAGAGAGTGTAGGCAATTTCTTCGTCCTCGCGTGACGGTGCAGGCCTGTAATTATCAAGGGCGGGAATGAGAAAGACCGCGTCGCTTCGCGTTTTTTGTCTTGCCCAATGCCCGAGCACCGCCCATTCCGAGACAGATTTGGCGTCTTTGACGTTCTCCACGACCGTGGAGCCAATCCAGATTGCGTCCGCAACCACGAGGACAATCAATGCCGCGAGGTCGAACCTCCAACGCCGCTTAATCGACCACGACGAAAGGCGACTCATGAATCTGGGAAAGTGCGATAAGATTATCGGGAAGGGAGAGAGGAGGACAAGGTGCTTCTCCGAACAGAGAAGTGCGATTTGAACCGGTGCCAACACCTTTTTGAAAACGTACTCCTCGCTGGCCAGCCACCGGACTATCAAAGAGGCGCTGCCGAGTGCGGCCAGGAGATGGAACATCGTGCTCACGCGAAGCAGATGAAGATTCAGAATAGTCATATTATGGGTAAGATACGGAGCGGCGATACCCATCAAATACACCACCACGTAACCCGACATTGCGTAAAGGAAAGGCCGAGCCGGCCGTCCGAGAGTCGCGAAGGACGCCATCGACAAAATGACCACGAAGAACATCGCAAGTTTTTGATTGAGCGATGCGTATGAGAACAGAAAATGTGTGGGATTATTTTGTATATGGAAGACCGTGATGTCGAAATCCGGCGTCATTCCGAGTTCCGGATTTGCCAGAATGTTGCTAACGACAGGGTAAGACAGTGCGGCGAAGAGCAGCAAGCCGACAGCGCCTTCAATCAGCAGTTTCGAAATGGTGATTCGCCGCGTGAACAGCAGGAACAAGATGATCAATCCCAACGGAAGCGCGTTCCAAATGGCAAAGAAGGCGTTGATGAAGAAGACCGCTCCATTGAAGAGGAAGGCGATCGCCATTCGGCCGCGAATGGCGAAATAGAGAGTGAAGAGAGTCAATCCATTAGCGAATTCGGAATGCGTAAAATAGTTGATGAAGAGACCGCCAGCGCCGGCATAGGAAATGCCACGCAACAAAATGGTCAAGCATAAGATACCGGTGAAGATCGCTCGATCCTTGCTCGTCCGGATTCCAAGAAGATCCGCGCAGACGAGAAATCCGAGGAAGGCAATGAGCCGCGAGATATAATCGAGCCCCAGGAATAACAAATGGGGATCAACGTAATGATCCGCTCCTCTCAGCAGCAACCAGAGGCCGGACGAAAAATAACGCAGGGACTGCATGAACTCATCATGCGCGAATTGCGGTTCATCATAGAGAAGGCCGACGATCGGCAGATGAAATTCATTGTTATTGATACCAAACACGAAGCCGCTGAGTGCAAGGGACAAGAGCGCGCCGATGCTCGCCGTGAGCAGGACACCGGGCGCGCCGTAGCGGACAGGACTCGACGCCATGTCGAGGCTGGCTTTTTGTTGCATCCGGTAACTGCCTTCCGCTCACGTCGCCATGAAGATGACGAGGATCGCCAGGGCGCCTGCCAGATGGCTAACGCGATCGTGTAGCGCGAAGACGACCGGATCGTCGTGGATCGTCTGCCGATGCGCGAGCACGAGAGTCCTGCTTATCCAATAAAGAAGGAGCGGGCAAATCAACCACAACAATTCTGGATGCTGGTAGTGCTCTCTTGTCGCAGGCGAGGAAATATAGAGAGCGAAAATCGTAACGGCGTTTAATCCGCTTGCCGCGGCCAGCATTCCCACGATTGGATTATCCGCGAGCTTGTAGCCCCGGTTCGTCGGATCCGGAAGATTGTTATCGACGCGCGCAGCGAGCTCTACATATCGTTTAATGAGAGCAAGACAGGTGAAGATAAACATGGAAAAAGCGAGCAGCCATTCGGAAACGGGCACGCCAATAACCGCGGCGCCTGCGATAACCCTGATCGTGTAGAGCGAGGCCAGAACGACGACATCGACGATGAGTTTGCGCTTGAGTTTCAACGAATAGGCCAGGGTCAGCAAAAAATAGCCCGCAAGCACCCCAGCGAAAGGAACCGAAGTCGCAAGCGCGCCGCCGAAAGCCAAAGTGAGCAACAATGGTATCGCGGCCGCGCCATGGGCCAGTGGAATTGCGCCACTTGCGAAGGGACGTTTATATTTGACGGGATGCCGGCGGTCGGCGTCGAGATCAATGAGATCGTTGAGAATATAGACCGCGGAAGCGCAGAGGGAAAATGCGGCGAAAGCCAATCCCGCCTGGAGAAAAGCCGTGGTGGTGTAACTGTGCGACGTCAACAAAGGCACAAAAACCAGCATATTTTTGGCGTATTGGTGTACCCGCAAGGCTTTTAGCCAAATTCGCGGAGATTCGACATTGCGCGTCAAATGTTCAACCGGAATGCCGAGATCCGCTATCTTGCGCGCCACTCCCGGTCTGGCGTCGACCGCATAGGCCATGCGCGCATGCGCCCAGATGGCCAGATCCACGGCATCATTGCCCACATAGTCAAATCGTCCCTCGCCGAACGATTCAACGAGCTGTGCGGCTTTCGTTTTGCCGGAAAAATTGGTCACGCCATCGGACGCAAAGATGCCGTCGAAAAGGCCGAGATGCGCCGCGACGCCTTCCGCATGACGCTGGTCGCTGGCGGTGGCGAGATAGACGCGCCGCCCTTGCTCCCGCGCTTCCTGGATCAAAGTCAGAACGGACTCATTATAGGGAAGCAATTCATAATCGATAGAACTGGCCTCGGCCAATGCAGCCTTGAGTTGCGCCTTGCCCTGACGCACGACGATGCATGCCGAGACATGGCGCTTTAACCCTTGGGTGAGCGATTCAAAAAAATTCTCGTGCAGCAAATCCGTCTTAGTTAGCGTTCCATCGAGATCGACGACGAGGGGAAAGATTTCCGGTTCCATTGATATGCGGGCTGCGTCATGTGCTCGGATCCCCATCGAATAACCTTCTCCATTCAATTCAGGGAGTTCGGATGACTCTTGGAAGCATAAGTTCCTTCGTGGGTCATTTCCTAAATATACAAATACACTATATATCAAAAATTAACGCACGTTCGTCAACCTGATGATCTTGCAAGTTCCGATCAAGGCCCGTCACCGCTAGCAGTATTTCTTGCGAACCCAGATCAGCCTAAATCTTAGCCTTGCTATCACGGGTTCCGCAGGTTGCGGGTGCGCTGCTTTAGGAAGCCCGTCCATCCGCCCATTTCCCATTGCCAGCGAAACCGCAACCGTTGTCAGCGCAAGGTTTCTCTTCAAGACAGTTAAGTCATCCTGAGTCTGCCTTATTTCGGCCGTGCATTTTTCCTGTTATAGGAAGTTGAGTTAATCCGCTTTAATCCAAAGCAGAGCTGCTCGTCAGTGTTTGAGAACGGCTGGCCTGGCCAGAGAACTTGATAAGTTAAGGATCCCTGCCGGGCCCGCAGCCATCGATGAGTATTGAGCGGGTATTTCGATGTGTCCCGGCCGGATTCTGAATTCGCCTTGTACAGCGCGTCGCTTTGCGTCCGCCGAGACTCTCAAGAAGTGCGCCGCCACAATTCCTTGGGGAAGGAATGAAACCACCGGCGACGCTTCAAAAGGTTACTGCCAAGCGTTTTGAGAGTTGGTTTGTGGCGCTCGATTGGAATTAGGACCCGTTCATGCCAACGATTGCCTTGGTTGACGACGACCGCAACATTCTTACCTCTGTGGCAATTGCCCTTGAAGGAGAAGGCTATCGCGTCCAGACCTATACGGATGGATCGACGGCGCTCGACGATTTGAAGAGCAATCCTCCCGATCTCGCGATTTTCGATATTAAGATGCCGCGGATGGACGGCATGGAACTGCTCCGCCGTTTTCGTCAAAAATCCGACGTGCCGGTGATCTTCCTCACCTCAAAGGATGAGGAAATCGATGAATTGTTCGGGCTCAAGATGGGCGCCGACGATTTCATCCGCAAACCCTTTTCGCAGCGCCTTCTCGTCGAGCGCGTCAAGGCCATTTTGCGCCGTGCCAGTCCCAAGGACCCCGGAGGCCAAAAAGAGTCCGAGGCAAAGATCCTCGAACGCGGTTTTTTGAAGATGGACCCCGAGCGTCATGCCTGCACCTGGAAGAATGATCAGGTGACCTTGACCGTAACCGAATTCTTGATCCTCCAGGCGCTCGCGGCAAGACCCGGGGTCGTTAAGAGCCGCAATGCCTTGATGGATGCGGCCTATGACGATCAGGTCTATGTCGACGACCGCACGATCGACAGCCACATAAAACGCTTGCGCAAGAAATTCAAAGTCGTGGATGACGAGTTCGAGATGATCGAGACCCTTTATGGCGTCGGCTACCGCTTCAAGGAATAATCTTGCCTTAACCCCAAGTTTTTTGCTTTGGTGGGCATTACTTAAAAGCGACCCTCACCATCGGCGCCAGGCTTGAGAGCATGATCCGCGAGTGGAATGAGGGGGAGATTGGATAGAAATACCAGCGTCCTGGCATTCAATCCAAAACATGGCAAGATCCGGTCACTGATTCGGTCTATAGTGTACACTTTACGCTTCATGGAGGGAGTCGCCGGTCAATGAATCTCGAAGCACGCGAAGGAACGGGCTTCGAACGAGCGTTCAGCGCGGGGCGGCGGGTGAAGCGCATCCGGCGAAGCCTTGGCCTGCGCTTGCGTGGGTTAACGCGCATCGCCAGCGGGCGTTTTGCCTCTCCCTTGGCGCGCCGCATTGTATTTTTGAACCTGGGCGGGCTCGCCGCGCTCCTCATCGGTTTCCTTTATCTCAATCAATTCCGCGAAGGTTTGATCGACGCGAGGGTGCAGAGCCTGCAGGTGCAAGGTGAGATTATCGCCGCCGCGATCGCGGCATCTGCCACGGTCGAAACCGATGCGATTGCGCTTGATCCGGAAAAGTTGCTTCAGCTTGCCCCGGGGCAGAGCTACGGGCTTGCCGACGAACCCGCGCCGTCGATTGAATTTTCGATCAACCCCGAACGCATCGGACCGGTCCTTCACAGGCTCGCTTCGCCGACGCGGACGCGGGCGCGAATCTACGACCGTGACGGCTATTTGTTGCTCGATTCGCTGTCGCTGACGAGCCGTTCCAATATCATGCGCTATGACCTGCCGCCGCCCGCGCAAGAAGGGTCTCCTTCTCTGTGGACGCGTATTGGCAATGGCTTGAGGCGATTTGCGGGCCAGTCCAGTTTGCCCCTTTATGAAGATATCGGCGTCACCAATGGCAAGAGCTATGAGGAAGTGACGCACGCGTTGAGCGGCAGCGAACAATCGATCTCGCGCGTGGATTCCAAGGGAGAAACCATTATTTCCATCGCAGTGCCGATCCAACGTTTCCGGGCTGTGCGCGGTGCCTTGCTTTTGTCCACGCAAGGCGATGACATTGATAAGATCATTGCCTCGGAACGCGGGGCCATCGTCAGGATTTTCCTGGTTTCCTCGGTGATCATGCTGCTTCTCTCTTATTTTATCGCAGGAACCATCGCCGAGCCGATAAGGCGCCTGGCGGAGGCGGCGGAGCGTGTGCGGCGGGGTACGAAGGCACGCCGGGAGATCCCAGATTTCACCGACCGCTCGGATGAGATCGGCCATTTGTCCGGCGCCCTCCGCGATATGACCAAGGCGCTCTACGATCGCATCGAGGCGATTGAGCGTTTTGCCGCTGATGTCGCGCATGAATTGAAAAACCCGCTCACCTCCCTGCGGAGTGCGGTCGAGACGCTGCCTGTCGCACGCACGCCGGAATCGCGCCAGCGTCTGTTGGCGATTATCGAGCACGACGTTCGCCGGCTCGATAGGCTGATCAGCGATATATCCGACGCCTCCAGGCTCGATGCCGAACTGGCGCGCGACGACGTCGATCTCGTCGATCTGACGCGCTTGCTTGATGCGGTTGTGGCCGTGGCGAACCTGGTCAAGGATCCCGGTGCGATCCGGGTGGAACTTGTCATCGCGCGCCATGGTAACGCCGATGAGAGCCGGAGGCCAGCTTACATGGTGCTCGGGCATGATTCGCGGCTTGGCCAGGTTTTCAATAACCTCGTCGACAATGCAAGATCGTTTTCGGCCCCAGGCGGAAGCGTTCGCGTGCTGTTGCGTCCGGCCAAGGACTATACGGCCCAGGGCCACATGCGGGACGGTTTCGAGATCATCATCGACGATGACGGCCCCGGCATTCCCGCCGATGCCTTCGAACGGATTTTCGAACGATTTTATACCGATCGCCCGGGCCAAGGCTTCGGGCAAAACTCCGGCCTGGGGCTTTCCATCTCGCGCCAAATCATCGAGGTCCATGGCGGCCACATATCGGCCCTAAACCGGGTTGGGCCCCCTGGACCCGATGGCGTGATCCCGGTGCATGGGGCTCGCTTCCTGGTATTTTTGCCGAAGGCGTAATCAGCCTAAAGGATGTTCCGAAAAGGTGCTCGACTTTTCCGATTCCGACATGCTCCAACACTTTGATTCTGATTGGGAAGCGCTCTTGTCCAAGCAATGGGATCAACCGGCCGTCGATGTGGGAAAATCCTATCTTCATGCAAGTGTCGTCGTGATCGGTGAAGCTGGCGTGCTTATTTCCGGTCCCTCCGGTTCCGGCAAAAGCAGCTTGGCTCTGGCCTTGATCGCGGCGGCCGAAGGTGCTGGCTTTTTCGCAAGGCTAGTCGGAGACGATCGGATTGCCATCGCATGCAAAGGCACCCGCCTGATCGCCCGCGGTCATCCCTTGATTCTGGGAAAGATCGAAAGGCGCGGCCAGGGACTCTTCGAAATCCCATTTCTGGCCGAGGCCGTTGTGCGGCTTGTGATCGGGCTCGGAGGTGGGAAAGACGCACCGCCGCCGCGGCTTCCGGACGAAGCCCATGCGCATGTCGTCCTGGCGGGAGTGGAATTGCCATTCCTCCGCCTGCGGCAAGACGCCGCAGTATGCGACCTCGCCGCCGCTGTATTGGCCGATTCACGGTTGCACGGAAAACAACCCTAGGCTTGTCCATGCTGACTAATTCCCCTCGAATGCGAGCAACACCTGGGTTTCGAGCCAAGGTTCTGTTCTGGCACTCTTTGATCGAAAATCATCGTTGGAAAGCGTCGAACTTTGGTATCAAGGCGCGTCATTTCACTTGCCAATTCGGTTGCGCTGCACAAACTGCCGCGCCGGAACCTGTCCTGACGAAAGCATTTTCTCGCAATGGTCATCAGCAAGGTCTGCCGCTTGCCATCTCGCGTTTTTGCCCACTCAAGGAAAATTTCACGAAAGGTGCGGCGAGTATCTCTCGCCGGGCTATGGTATTAAACAGTCAAACCCGGGAGAAGCCGCCAGGCCGGGTCGCGGCGGCTCTCTCTTTTCGCGCGCTTGCCTTTCGGGCGCTTCCCGCTCGCGTAGAACCCTGTGAGCGTAAAGGAATCGTTCAAATTCAAAGAGTTGGAGCATGCCGGAATCGAAAAAGTCGCACAGCTTTTTCGGGATATGCTCTCATCCACGCATGGTCCTTCCCTTGACGAATAGCTCTCACATCCGTGCCGGTCGGGCACGAAGTTCCTGAACGAACAGGTACGCTTGATGATTGGAATCATCCTCGTGACCCATGGCCGCCTGGCTTCGGAATTTCGCGCCGCGCTGGAACATGTGGTCGGTCCTCAAAAGCAGATCGAATCGGTTGGCATCGGGCCGGATGACGATATCGAACAGCGGCGCCAGGATATCATTTCCGCCGTCACGAAAGTCGACAGCGGCTCCGGCGTCGTCGTGCTCACAGATATGTTTGGGGGTACACCCTCAAATCTCGCGATTTCGATTATGAATGGCTCTCATATTGAGGTCATCGCGGGGGTCAATCTGCCGATGCTGATTAAGCTTGCCTCGGTGCGCGATAGCGCTAGCCTCGAACAAGCGGTCTGCCAAGCCCAGGACGCCGGCCGCAAATATATTTATGTGGCAAGCAAGTTCTTGGGCGGAAAATGAAGATGGACGATACGAACCCGGTTGAGCCAGGCGATTGCCCGGACCTTGATCCGGCGGCGGATGTCCTCGTACGCACCCTTGAAATCGTCAATCGCAAGGGGCTGCACGCCCGCGCGACCGCGAAACTCGTGCAATGTGTCGACCGGTTCGATGTTGCCGTCACGGTCAGCCGCTGCGGAGAAACCGTCGGCGGGACCTCGATCATGGGCATTTTGACCCTGGGCGCCGGACCGGGAATGACGATTACCGTTACCGCGGCAGGCGCAGAGGCGGCAGAGGCGCTGGAGGCCATCACGGCGCTCGTTGCCAACCGCTTCGGCGAGGATGAATAGACCATCCTCGATTCAGGAGGAATCGCTCATGGTTTCTATGTCTTTGTTTTGTCGAATGATCTTATCCAAAGAGCCTGCAACTTTGGAGATCATGCTCTAGCGATAGGCCCGCGCCGCTGCGATGAGGCCAGCTGTCGACGAGTCGAACGCTTCCGTCGAGCGGCCCGCATCGGCGACGATTGGCGTGAGCGTGTTGGCGAGTTCCTTTCCGAGTTCCACGCCCCATTGATCGAAGGAGTTAATGTTCCAAACGACACCTTGAACGAAAACCTTGTGCTCATAGAGGGCAATCAATTGGCCGAGTACGCGCGGCGTCATTTTTTTATAGAGGAAAGTGCTTGAAGGCCGGTTGCCTTCAAACACTTTGTGGGGCGCGAGTGAGTCGATTGCCGCGGGGCTCATATTTTGCGCCCTTAATCGCTCCCGGACCACCTCGATCGTACGCCCTTGCATGAGGGCCTGGCTCTGGGCGAGGCAATTGGCGAAGAGCAAGTTATGATGCGCGGCATCGGCGTTGCTTGGCCGCGCCGCGACGAGGAAGTCGATCGGCACGATTGTGGTGCCCTGATGCAGCATCTGGAAGAAGGCGTGCTGGCCGTTCGTCCCTGGTTCTCCGAAAACCACCGGCGCGGTCTCGTATCCCACACGCGTGCCCGATAAATCTACCGACTTGCCGTTGGATTCCATTTCAAGTTGCTGAAGATAGGCCGGAAACCTCGCCATCCGCTCGTCGTAAGGAATGACGGCATGCGCCGCGCAACCCCAAAAATCGCGGTACCAGATTCCGAGCATGGCCATCAGAACCGGAATATTGCGATCCAAAGGAGCCTCGACGAAATGGGTGTCGATGTCTTGTCCGCCTTGCAGGAATTTCTCGAATTTCTCCTTGCCTATTCCGATCGCCAGCAAAAGCCCAATCGACGACCAGATCGAATAGCGGCCGCCNNACCCAATCCCAAAAGCCGAATACGCGGTCGCTTCTGATCCCGAAAGCGGCGATTTTATCGAGCTGGGTGGACACCGCGCAAAAATGCTCGGCGACCGCCGCCTCGCCGAGCATTGCCGCGACGGCTTTGCGCGCGGTCGCGGCGTTGGTCATGGTTTCGATCGTTGTGAAGGTTTTTGAGCAGACGATGAAAAGCGTGGTTTCAAGCGGCACGCGCTTTAACGTGTCGCCAAGATCGGCGCCGTCGACATTGGCAACGGTGTGCAGCCTCAGATGACTCGAGATAAAAGGCGCGAGCGCCCGCGCCGCCATGGCGGGACCGAGATCCGAGCCGCCGATGCCGATATTTACGATATCGGTAAAGCGGACGCCGCTCGCGGATTTGATTTCACCATTGCGGATAGCTTCCGCGAACGCTTCCATTTTGGCCCGCTCGGCCAGGACCTCCGGCATGACATCGTGGACCTCCGCAAACATTGGCCTGCCCGAACGGTTGCGCAAGGCCATGTGCAAGGCAGGACGGTGCTCCGTGACATTAACCGGCTCGCCCGCGAAGAGCGCCGCCCGGCGCGCCTCGACACCTGCCGCGCGCGCGAGATCGAGAAGCAGCTTGAGCGTTGTTTCGGTGAGCCGGTGTTTCGAATAGTCGAACAGGATGTCGTCAAGCTCAACGTGGAAACGCGCGAACCTATTTGGATCATCGCGAAAGAAATCCGCGATTGTTTGCCCGGCCATGGATCGCTTGTGCGCGTCCAGAGCGGCTAAAGCCATTTCCGTTTCATGAGTAGCCATGCGTTACCTCAAGCGATCAGGACGCAAGCGAGCCGATTCAAAATGGCAAAATAACGTGCTGATTTAAAAAAGCGATGACCCGGAACTGCGGCCAAACGGAGCAAGAAATCGGGGCTTTCATGCCAGCGCTCCAGGTGACGCGCTCAGATGCAAAGCATTGGAGCATGTCGGAATCGAAAAAATCGAGCAAGTTTTTCGGAACATGCGCTAGACCATGATCGCTTCAAGATGAATCGCGCATGGTCTCACTCTCTTTGTTATGTCGCAGGATCTTATCCAAAAAGTCTGCAACTTTTATGAATCATACTCTAAGTGGGACCGGCACACCATGGCCCGCCAAGCGTAGCCCATGGTTTCGCGTTTCGCTTTCTGTCTTTGTTCTACCGTCTTGACTAAGGGCCAGCCTGCCTGGCGTAAGAACGAAAGCCAGGCAGGCCGACGAATGTTGGTCCTTAATTATAAGCCCGCTCGCCGTGATCGGAAATGTCGAGGCCTTCGAGTTCGGCCTGCTTCGTCGCCCTGAGGCCGATGATGAGGTCGACGAACTTATAGAGGATCGCCGAGCCGATCCCCGACCAGAGCAAAGTGAAAGCGACGTTCTTCGCCTGGATCAGCACCTGCGCCGTCATGTCGTAATCCCCAGGCGAGGCAGAGCCGGGGTTTTTGATATAGTCGGTGATGCCGGTGCCGCCAAGGTAGGGCGCGACGACAATGCCGGTGGCGATCGCCCCGATGATGCCGCCGATGCAATGCACGCCGAACACATCGAGGGCGTCATCATAGCCGACTTTCGGCTTCACGAATGCGCAGAAGATGAAGCAAACCGCACCGGCCACCAAGCCAAGAACGATTGATCCCATCGGGCCGGCAAAGCCGGATGCCGGGGTAATCGCGACAAGGCCGGCGACGGCGCCCGAGATCATGCCAAGCAGGGATGGCTTGCCCTTGACCAGCCATTCGGTGAACATCCAGCCGAGCGTCGCGGCCGCGGTCGCCACAAAGGTGTTCACGAAAGCGAGCGCTGTCGTGCCATTCGACTCGAGGTTCGAACCGGCGTTGAAGCCGAACCAGC
>PLUZ01000255.1 GCA_003162995.1 Methylocapsa sp.
CGTCGACGCCAATAGCGGCTGGTGAACGAAGGGTTCACATCGTCCAGGGTGAATATCATGTAACCAGTGATGCGGGCGTCGTGCTGACCACGCTTCTTGGTTCATGTGTCGCGGCATGCCTGCGCGATCCCGATATGGCGATTGGCGGGATGAACCATTTTCTGCTGCCAGGCCAGGAAGGAGACCTTGAGGATGGATTACGCCGGGATGCGGAACGCTACGGGGTTCATCTGATGGAGCTTCTGGTGAACGGTCTTCTGCGCCAAGGAGCGCGGCGCGAGCGGCTTGAGGCAAAACTGTTTGGTGGCGCCCGAACCATGGAAGGCCTCGCCGATATTGGCGCGCGGAACGCGGCCTTCGCGGAGCGCTTTCTGCGGCATGAAGGGATCCGCCTCGTCGGCGGCAGCTTGCGCGGTGAGCAGGGCAGGCGGATTCAATATTGGCCGGGCTCCGGCCGCGCCCGTCAAGTTTTCCTCAGCACCGACCAAATTCCACCGCCCCAGAATGCAGTGTCAACGCGCGCGCCCTTGGGCGGCGGCTCCGTCGAATTCTTCTAGACCATGATCGCTTCAAAGCGAATCGCGCAGGGTGTCTATTCGTTTGTATATGCTCTAACCCTCTTTGGCCGTGCGTCAACAGATTGAGAACCGCTTGGAGAACGACTTGAAAAATGACTTGTACGCTGCAGAAAACCGGCCATGACTATGCGGTCCGATAGCAGCGCGCCAATCGCCGCGGACTCCAATCCGCAGCAGGTCCCGATCGCCGACGTTCTCAGCCGTGCAGGGCATGAATTGGTGCAGCTTGCCTGGCATTTGGAGCATCTTCAGAGGCATATCGGTCCACTCATTCAAGAGGCGGCAGGCCGCGACGCGAACATCCTCCATCAGGTGCAAAGTTTCGACCATATCGGGCAGAAAGCGATGGGACTCGCCGATTTCTTGGCGGCATTGGCGCAGGCGGCGCCGTGCCAATGGCTTGTCGATCCGGCTGCTGCGGCGCAAGCCGTCATGCTAGCGGACCTGTCTTCGCGGCTCGGGTTTACGGGTGAGGAATATGAATCCTGCGCCACCGCATGGGGTGAGTGCGATTTTTTCTAATGTCCAAGCTTGCTTCGATCGAGGCTTTGCTTAACACCGCTCATGGTCTTTAAGCTGTTTGTTTGCTCGCATGATCTATCTGAAAGTCTGTAACTTTTCTAAGATCATGCTCTAATACAAACCGCCGGTCCCGGTTCCAACAAGGCGGTCCGTGTCGTGATCGACCGAATGAGCCCGCGGCGTCGCATCTTCGGCGGCGTAGGAATCCGGCGGCGCAGTGCCGGGCTTGAACGCCTCTTGAATCGCTCCTGCGGTGCTTGCGCTGGTCCGCATTCCCGTCTTCGAGTTGACCCAAATCAGCTTAATGCCAGGCGGTGCCCGGAATGGAATATCGGGTTTGCCGGCAAGCGCCATCTTCATGAAGTCGCGGAAGATCGGTGCCGTATAATGCGCCGCTTGCGCCGAATCTCCGAGCGAGCGCGGCTGATCATAGCCCATGAATACGCCGACGGTGAGATCGGGCGAGTAGCCGATGAACCAGAGATCCTTGGCGTCGTTGGTTGTCCCGGTCTTGCCAGCGAGGTGCTTCCCGACTTCCCTGATCGCCTGACCGGTGCCGCGCTGGATGACGCCCTCCATGATCGAGGTGATCTGATAGGCAGTGAGCGGATCGAGCACTTGCTCACGTTGATCGATTAATCTGGGCTCGTCTTGATTTTCCCATGCCGGCGCGTCGCATCCCTCGCACTTTCGTTCGTCATGCCGGTAGATCGTATGGCCCCAACGGTCCTGGATGCGGTCGATCAAGGTTTCCTTGATTCTTTTGCCGCCGTTGGCGAGCATCGAATAGGCGGTGGTCAGACGCATCAGGGTCGTTTCGCCGGCACCAAGCGAATTTGCGAGGTAGGGAGGCAGATCGTCATAGATACCGAAGCGCTTGGCATATTCGGCGATAAGCGGCATGCCGACATCGCGGGCGAGCCGCACGGTCATCTGATTGATCGAATGTTCGACCCCATAACGCAACGTGTGCGGCCCGCTTGACGTGCCCTCGAAATTTTCTGGCCGCCACACCCCAAGACCCGGTCCCTGATCGATTTCGATCGGAGCGTCAAGAATGATGGAGGATGGCGTATAGCCATTGTCGAGCGCGGTTGAATAGACAAAAGGCTTGAACGAGGAGCCTGGCTGGCGCATCGCCTGTGTTGCGCGATTGAACTCGGACTGGTCGAAAGAAAAACCCCCGACCATGGCGAACACGCGCCCGGTGTAAGGGTCCATCACGACGATCGCGCCGCTGACGTCCGGGATTTGCCGCAGCCGGTACTGTTGAGGCTTTCCGTCGACTGGCTCGACATAAATGACATCGCCCGGCCCAAGCGAGGCGCGCGAGCCTAGGCCCCGGGTCCAACGCAGCCCGGTGTTGGTGAGCGTGCCCGATACACGTTCGCGTTCGATCTCGCCGGATTTTTCACGATGGGGTTGCAAGCCGATCCGGGCGCCGGAGTCGTTGGCATCGAGAATGACGGCAAGCCGCCAAGGCGCGACATCGCCCAAGGCCGGAATGTCGGCGAGCGCAATCCCCCAATCCTGGCTGATGTCGATATGGCGCATGGGACCACGGAAGCCATGGGCCTCGTCATAACGGACAAGGCCATCGACCAGGGCGCGCCTTGCCATCAGCTGCATTTTCGGATCGAGTGTGCTGCGAACCGAAAGGCCGCCTTCATAGAGTTTCTTTTCGCCGTAACGATCGCTGAGTTCCCGGCGGACCTCTTCGGCGAAAAAGCCGGCGGCGAAAGCATTGGGCGAGAGGACCCGCGGATTGACGCCGAGCGGCTCGGCCTTGGCCTTTTCGCCATCCAGGCGCGAGACATAGCCGTTCTCGACCATGCGGTCGATCACCCAATTGCGCCGATCGATCGCCCGTTCACGCTTCAAGAAAGGATGATAATTGTTCGGCGCCTTCGGCAAGGCGGCGAGATAGGCGGCTTGCGCGATCGTAAGCTCATGCACGGACTTGCCGTAGTAATTCAACGCTGCCGCGGCGACGCCGTAATTTCCGAGACCAAGATAGATTTCGTTGAGATAAAGCTCGAGAATCTTCTCCTTGGAATAGGCGCCCTCGATTCGGAATGAAAGGAGCGCCTCCCGGATTTTTCGCTCGAAGGACCGCTCATTCGTCAAAAGAAAATTCTTGGCGACTTGCTGGGTGATGGTCGAGGCGCCTTGGACATGTTTGTCGCCTTGCGCGAATACGAAGAGGGCGCGAAGTATGCCTTCAGGATCGACACCGGCATGGCTGTAGAAATTCTTGTCCTCGGCTGAAATAAACGCCTCTTTGACGAGCGCGGGAATGGCGGCGCTGGGCAGATAGAGACGCCGCTCGCGTGCATATTCGGCGATAAGCGATCCGTCGCTGGCATGCACTCTCGTCATCACCGGCGGTTCATAGTCCTTGAGGGTCGTATAATCCGGCAGGTCCCGTTCGAATTTCCAAACGAGAAGTCCCGCCGCGCAAGCCCCAACGATAAATACGATCGCGCCGGTTGCGAAAATGAAACCAAGGAAACGGGCTATATGCCGCATGCATCCAAGCCTTTTGAATTCCGGAAACTCTTGCCGGGCGAAATCAGTAAAACAGCGGGCGCAAAGTCGATCCCCGCGCTCATCAGACAACGGCCCCTTTGCATAGAAGGCCGCAGTTTGGCAATTCTGACTGGCAGTTTCGTAGCATCCAATGCTGGCATTGTCGTCTTCTTCATGCGGCGATTTTATGTTGAAAATTTGTCGAACGAGACGATGATCGCTTCAAGCGGGTTCGCTAAAAGTCTCTATAGCTTTGTTTTCTCATATGATCTTATCAAAAAACTCTGCAACATTGGGATCATGCTCTAGGCTTAGTCTAGACACTGCCGCCAATTCGTCTGGATGCCACCATCCATCGAATCGAAGGGGATTGCTGCGCGTTGCGCGATCCTTATGGGCATTTTGGGCGCCGTAACGAACCGGGCATACCGGCTTGAACGCGTCGACAGGCGGATCACCGGGGACGACACCCATTTCCGTGCAGCGCAAGGAGGATCCGCCAGTCCCTCTCTTCGCGCAAGGCTGGTGCCATTTGGCACCGACCAGAGCTTCTCGCTCGCTTATCGAAGACATCCGTGTGGCAGATGGGCCTAGACGCGTGAATGACGGGCCGAGGTAAGGCTTGATGAGGCGGAGGCATGGAGGACTTAGCGATGATGGATTCCAATATGGAACGACACATTGGCGAGACGATGGCGGAAGTTCTTCGCGAACGGCTTATAGAGTTGGAAATTCTGGCGGCAACCCGCGACGCGCCCGGGGACACGATCGGCAGGCTTGCGTTTGTGCGCAAGATGCTGGTTCGATTTGACGCGAGGGATATAAACTTGGCCAAGCGCCAGTGATACGGCTCGATGCCCCTTGAGTGCTTGCGATTTCGACGGCGTCGCCAACACTCTGTGCCAGCGATTGCCGGTAGGCTTAAAGTCATTTGCTCTGACCAGGCCGTGCGCAGTACAAACGGGTATAGAAGCCAGGCCCGTCTCCTATGACGCGAGGAAGGTACGGCGATGAAACGCTTGCTGACAACCATAGTTGCCACCTTCTTCGTCCCGACGGCCGTGCTTATTCCCGGAGTTGCCTGGTCCAGCGCATGCAACGAAGAAGTAGTCGTGGCGATCCACATGGCCGCGGAGGATCTCTGCTGGGACTATCGCGGAAATGCCACGACGTTCGTGGGCAAGTTTGCAGGCGGACAGAATGTCGAAGTGCGGATGTCAGGCGAATCCGCGCAGTTCGATCCCGTCACCAAGAAGGACATCGTAACGTGGGAAGCGCGCAGCCCTTCTGTCGAGGGGCCCGATAAGTTTTTCGCCGATGCCCAGGGAGACAGTGATAGTTTGACCTTTCGCACGCCAGCGAGTGGAGTCTATCGCTTCGGCTTCTCTCCATGTGCGATGTGGGGCGGAAAGGGCGAGGTGCATATTTGCGCGAAATGACCGGAAATCGTCCTCGCGCTCCTCAATTTCGGAATCACTCACCGCCTGTCGGAATTTTTCCAACAGGCACTTGATCGGGATCTGTCTTGATCACGGTCGTCGCGCTCTCCCGTGCCGAGAAGAAAGCTTCGATCGCCTCCGCGACTTGGCTTGAGGCCTTGTCACGCCATTGCTCCGAACTCAACGCCTGGCCATCTGTTTTGTTGGAAAGATAGCCGAGCTCCAGCAGGACGGAGGGAACGTCGGGTGCCTTTAAAACACGGAACCCCGCGGAGCGCTGTGGATTTTTATTGAGCCGGCCGGCGACCCGCCAGTAATTCGTCAAGGTGTGCGCGAAGAAATGGCTGTAGGCGCGGGTCTCCCGCCGCGTCAAATCGAACAAAATGTCGGAAACGTCGCTGGCATCCTCGGTTTTGTCCAGACCGGCCGCGGCATCGGCTTGATTTTCTTTCTGTGCGACGCGGGCGGCTTCGGCATCGGAGGCACGATCCGAAACCGTGTAGACCGTCGCGCCGGAAACATCGGATGCATCCGACAAAGTGTCGGCATGGATCGAGACGAAGAGGGCGGCATTACCGTCCCGCGCCATCCTGACCCGTTCGGAGAGAGTAACGAAACTGTCGCCGTCACGTGTCATGATAACCTTGAAGCGCCCGTCGGTCTCGAGTTTGGCCGCGACGGCCTTGGCAAAATCGAAAACCAGGTCTTTTTCGACGAGCCCTTTCACCATCGCGCCTCTGTCGATTCCGCCATGGCCCGGATCGATCATGACGACGGGCTTTACCGATGCCGGCTGCGGTTTTTCGTCCTTTTTCGTTTGCGCCAGCGCCCCTAACTGCATCCGCGCGATTTGAACCGCGGCACGGAAATCCGCACGATCCGTCTTGGCGAGTTCAATGACAAGGCTTGTGTGACCATCGCCATCGCTTTTTTCGCAAGCCGCTCGCAGGACCCGGGCTGGGGCGCGAAGATCAATGACAATACGCGACTTTCCCGGAGCGAGCTGCCCAAATCGGAACGCCGCGATGAGGCCGGTTTTGCGGTGCGGACCGTGTGCTGGTTTGCCGCTCTCCGGGTCGAGCAGAAAATCGGTTTGCGGCAAATCGACAATGACACGATCAGGATCGGCAAGGACAAAGGTGGTGGACTCCACGGATGTGGACAGCCCGAATATGAGCTTGGTTCGATCGCCGGTCCGTTCTATCCTCACTGCATTGGCGGTGGGGAACTCCGTTGCCTCAGATGCAACCGGAGCAGCCTCCGCACGTAAGCTTAGGCTAAAGTATCGCGTGGCCGGGATAGAAATTTGGAGCGCTGGCCAAGCGGCGGCGATCGCAACCACCGCCGCAAGCACCTTGGCGGTTGTTGAACCAGCAGCCCGGTTAAAAAAAATGCATCCCGGCATCGATTCGCCCGCTTTTTTGCCCATTAACTGTGAGCTTCTATGAACCGCCGCGAGAGCCGGTGCGCTGGTCTACAGGCTGGGCTGCGGCGGTTTCGCGACATATGAACCGCAATTTCCGTCTTTGAACTATCGAGGTTAACCAATTATGATCAATTATAATTATGCCAGAAATCCCCGGCAAAAACCGTCACCACGCGGACACGATCCAAGTAAACTTACCAAACAAACTTGCCAAACAGCCCAGGAACCCGATATGGTTGACAATTCTTTTCTAGACCTGGAAATTTGCCGTTGAACGGCGGCAGGAATTTCCGCCGTTAGGGTGCCCTTTTCCTGTCAAGGTTCCGGTTATTGGTATTTCAAGTGCTTGTGTCTCGAATCGAAATCTGGAGCTGGACAGGAATCTTTGCCGGCGCCGCTGGGACAAGGCTCTATGGAGTGGATGCCTGCCTGGGCTGATTTGTGGGCGGGCCCCGCTTTCGGGACGCCGTTGTGGATAGGTGACGAGGACATGATTTGTCCTGCTAAGGGTTTTTCAGCAGCCGTCAATCGTTCTGGGTTTGACGTGCATCCGGTTGCCCGGCCGTTACCTCATTTTACTTTCAAAGGTAAGAGTCCCAAGTTTATGCGTCACCATCCGCCCCTGGACCGGAGCTTCGAGACCGGTCTTGTTCTTAACCGCGGGGCGCGTCTGGGGTTGTTTCTTCGCGGTTCGCCGATCGGTGGCGCTTGTTGCCGCCGCGGACTTTCTTTGTCTGACTCACCCTCCCATCCAATGCGCGATGCTGCTTTGTACTGGCCACGCCTAGCCCCAACATCCGGTTCGCGGATATTGGCTGGCGGCGCTGGCCTTCCATGCGTCGCGCCCAAACGAGTTTCACATGGCCAACAAAATGCTTATCGATGCGTCTCACCCCGAAGAAACCAGGGTGGTCGTCCTTCGTGGTAACCGAGTTGAGGAATTCGATTTCGAAGCCGCGAGTAAAAAACAACTTCGCGGCAATATTTATCTCGCCAAGGTTATGCGGGTCGAACCTTCGCTCCAGGCGGCCTTCGTCGACTATGGCGGCAACCGGCATGGTTTTCTAGCATTTTCCGAAATTCATCCCGATTATTACCAAATCCCGGTCGCCGACCGTCAGGCGTTGATTGAGGAGGAAGCGAGGGCTCAACGCGACGAGGAAGAAGACGTTCCGCGCTCGCAGCGCCGCAGCCGCCGCTTCCGGCGGGGCGATCGCAATGGCCCTCGGGCCGAGAATCGGAGCGGCGCGGATTCGACGCTGTCCGAGGCCTACGTTGGCGAAACATCCGGTGACACCGAAGTATCCGTCAGCTCAAGGGAAACCGAAGAAGCGCCACGTGAGCAGTTCGAGGCAGAACAAGCCACCGAGGCTCCCCGTTTAGACGCGCCGGAAGAAAGCGCTCGCCTTTATCCCCATGATAGCTTGGCGCAACAGGATTCCTTGGAGCAGCAAGAGTCCTTAACGCAAGACGACGCAGGCTTTGCGTCTCCGCATCCAGATAGCGCTATCGAAGCGGCTTTCGAGGCGCCCACCAAATCCATCACGGAGGTTGCGTGGGACGATACCAGTCTGGTGCCGGAGCCAGTCCATTCAGCTATCGAAACAGCCTTTACGGGCGAGGACGAAAATTCCATCCAGGCAGAGCGGGCGCCTCCGGAGCCTTCAGAGCGGGTTGGCGATAGCGGCGATGAAGAAGAGGACGACGCGGCCGAGATCGAACAGCTTGGTGGGGATGCAATGGAAGAGATGCCGGTGCGTCCGCACCGCCATCGCAAGCAATATAAGATCCAGGAGGTCATCAAGCGCCGCCAAGTTCTGCTCGTGCAGGTCGTCAAGGAGGAGCGTGGCAACAAGGGAGCGGCGCTCACGACTTATTTGTCGCTAGCCGGGCGGTATTCGGTCTTGATGCCGAATACCGCGCGCGGCGGCGGCATTTCCCGCAAGATCACCGACTCGGGCGACCGCCAGAGATTGAAGTCCATTGCTCAGGAACTCGACGTTCCGGAAGGCATGGGCGTTATTGTCCGCACCGCAGGCGCCGCGCGCACCAAGCCCGAAGTCAAGCGCGACTTCGAATATCTGCTGCGAATGTGGGAAACGGTGCGCGAAACCACTTTGCAATCGACAGCGCCAACGCTGGTCTATGAGGAAGGGTCTTTGATCAAGCGGGCGATCCGCGATCTTTATAACAAGGATATCGACGAGATCGTCGTCGCTGGGGATGACGGTTATCGCGAGGCCAAGGAATTTATGCGCTTGCTCATGCCGAGCCATGCCAAAATGGTCCAGCCCTATCGCGATCCACAGCCGATGTTCGCGAAATCCGGCGCCGAAGCGCAGCTCGACGCAATGTTCTCGAACCAGGTCACGTTGAAGTCGGGCGGTTATATAGTCATCAATCAAACCGAGGCTTTGGTTGCAATCGACGTCAATTCCGGCCGCTCGACGCGCGAACATAATATCGAGGACACCGCGCTGCGGACTAATCTCGAGGCCTCCGATGAGATCGCCCGACAATTGCGTCTTCGCGACCTCGCCGGTCTCATCGTCATTGATTTCATCGATATGGAGGAGAATCGCAACAATCGCACCGTCGAGCGCCGCCTGAAAGACGCCCTCAAGAACGACCGGGCCCGTATCCAGGTCGGCCGGATGTCGCATTTCGGTCTCCTTGAAATGTCGCGCCAGCGCATGCGCACAGGCGTGATCGAGGGCTCGACCGTGGCTTGTCCACATTGCGCCGGTGCGGGGATGGTTCGCTCGACTTCGTCGATAGCCTTGCACGTCCTGAGGGCTCTGGAAGACGCCCTGATCAAGAATGCGAGTTATGACATTATCGTCAAAACCAGGACGGCAGTTGCGCTTTATATCCTCAATCAGAAACGTCCCCATTTGCGCGACTTGGAAAAGCGATTTGGCGCGTCGCTGACGATTGCCGCCGACGATGGTTTGTCCGGCACGGATTACTATTCGCTGGAACGCGGCGAACCGGCGGCGGGGGGGAAAGAGACGCCAGCTTCCCTGCCGGGAGAGGCGCCAAGCACCGCGTTGGCCGATAGCTTCTTCGATGAAACAGCCGATACCCAAGAGAGTCCGCCAGAGTCAGGCGAGAGGGAAGAAGTGCTGGGCGGGGGCGCGAATCGGCACGAGGGCGAAAATGAGGCCGAGGGAAGGCAAAGGCGCCGGCGCCGGCGCAGACGTGGCCGTGGCGGCGATCGCGAAGGCTCCGGGATAGCGGCGAATGCCCCGCAACCTCCCGACGATGCCTTGGAAGCCATGGCAAAGATCGGCGGATTGCACCCCAGCGCCGCCCTTGAAAGTGACGCTGAAGCCGGAGAAATCGCTCTCGCCGGTGATGATGAACCCATGGCAAGTCATCAAGACATCGGCCGNNTGCCACGCACCTCGAATTCGCGCTTATCTCCGAATCCGAACCCGAGCCCGCACCCTCGGATGTGACCGGCGGCATAGAAGCGGATGAAGGACGCTCTCCGGCTGGAAGGGCGCGGCGTGGCCGCCGGGCGCCGCGTGAACCCCGTACCCGCAGCGCCCGTGCTGGCGAGGCGGCAGCCACGCCAAACGCCACATCAGCTTTCATCGCTGATGACATGCAAGATCGGCATCAAACGCCGGATATTGCCCCGCAAACAAATGATGAAAATGAAGGGAAAGTAACGGCCTCACCTGGGCGTGTGAAAGTGGATGTGCGCGAGACGCCCCAATCCGCGCCATCGGACGATTATGGGGCGCCGGGACGAGACGACATTCCGTCGCCCTTAACAGACGAGTCCTCGCAGCCAAACGCACTCGATCCGGCTCGCCCAAAACGTTCCGGCTGGTGGCAACGCGCGAAAGTAAGCTGGCGTGGCTAGTCGCATGATCCCAAAAAGTTGCAGACTTTTTGGATTGGATTATGCGGCAAAACGAAAGAGAGAGAGAGATTATGAGCGATTCATCTTGAAACGCTCAGGGAACGAATCTTCCTCTCAAGCGATCATGCTCTTCAATGCGTCACTGTCGCGGCCAAGCGTCGCGAGGGCCTTGGCGACGATGCCTTTCGTGTCGAGGCCCGCGCCCGCGTAGAGTTTTTCCGGCTTGTCATGGTCGAGAAAGCGGTCGGGCAGCACCATCGAACGGAATTTTAGGCTCCGCGCACCGATGCCGTCGAGCGCGCCCTCCTCGGCGCCGATCATTGGCGATGCTATGACATTGCCCGCGATATATTCGCCCGCGTGGGTCGTGACAAGAAAGATCGAACCGCCTGGAGCGCGCGCCCGGCGCTCGATCGAGGTGACCAGTTGGCGCAGGCCGCCCTCGCCGTAAAGTTCGGTCAGCCGCGCGATTTCGGGCGGCATGGTGGCGGAGAAGAGAAGCGTCTGGGGGTCGCGCGGGCAGAGGTCGATGATTTTGCGCACGTCGGGCATGAAGCCCATGTCGAGCATNNACAGCTTGAAGGCCGTCGTGCGAAAAAGCTTACCGACCGTTTTCACGGATCATATATCCCGCGCCCCGGATCGTGCGCAGCAGGGGCGTCGCGCGGCCCTTGTCTATCTTGGATCGTAGCCGCGAAATATGCACGTCGA